>JABHIC010000019.1 GCA_018671205.1 Gammaproteobacteria bacterium | reverse complement strand
TGAGACCTCAATCGTCCCCCCCATCAACTCCGCCAATGTTCTTGAGATAAACAGGCCGAGTCCTGATCCACCAAAACGGCTAGAGGTCGTCTCATCGGCCTGCTCAAAACGCTGAAATAGCCGTCTCAGTACCTCTGGTGTCATCCCTATGCCACTATCTCTTACCGAAAACAGGAGCTGTTGCTGCTCAACACGGGTGGTCAGTGAGACACTCCCCTGAGGGGTAAATTTAATCGCATTGCCGATCAGATTAATCAATATTTGCCCAATACGCTGTTTGTCACCAAGTAGTTGATAAACCTCATTATTCATCTGCTTACAGGTGAGTGTAAGAGCAGAATTCTCGGCTTTGGTAGAGAGCATATGGTCGATATCTCTGAGCAGCTCTGAGAGATCATAGGGGACCTCATCGACCTTAAATTTTCCGGATTCAATTTTCGACAGATCCAGAATATCATTCACCAGAGCCAGCTGGCTCTGCCCTGACACCTCAATTGAACGGATCATCACCCCTTTTTCCGGATCTTTTTCATAGCGGCCCAGCATTTCACAGTTACCGATAATTGCGGTTAGCGGTGTTCTCAGCTCATGGCTCATCGAGGCAAAAAAATCATCCTTCGCCCGATTGGAACGCCTCTCATTTTCGGCACTCAGGAAATCTCTCAGGTCATGGATGGCCAAGATTGCACCCTCCACAATACCATCATCCCCCTGTAGCATGGTGGTACTAATCTGGATGGGTATCTTTGCCCCACCGACAGAGAGCAGATCTAACGCCTCTCTCTCACCTTTTGAAAACAGTCGCCCAAACGGGGTCATATTGACTAATGGCCAGGGAAAGCTGGAGGCTATGTTTACGCCAACCAATACATGATTCTCTTCACCACAAAATAGTTGATACAGGCTGGCGGTACTCTTGAGTGAGGTTCCGTTTCTGCCCCGCCAGTGGTAGAGATGGTGATCATTTGTGGTTTCCCCATCATCGATGCTCCTCATCTGCCGGGTAATATATTCCAGATCGTCACCAGAGAGCAGGGAGGAGAGTGCCGCACTGTTCAGCGCCTCTCTCTTATACCCCAACTGGTATGCCAGATCCCGGCTAGAGAGAAAGAGCCGAAGCTCCGTACCGGGGTTGGTAATATCAACCACAAAAAGAGGGACTGGAGCCTCATCCAGCAGGTGATGAAATTTCTCATGATCATGATCATGCACCTGCTGCAGCTGCTCCCCAAACAGCTCCAGGAGTGAGGCCGGTGCCGTATGCCCTATTTCACACCCGGTAGAGCAGAAGAGTCTACTGACCGACTGCCCCCGCAGCAGCTCTTCGCTTGAACCCACCATATCAACCAGCTGTTTGTTCACACGTCTAATCCGGTTATCTCCATCGACAACGACCAACCCCTCGCCCATGGAGTAGAGAATATGGTTCAGCTCATCCCGGCTCTTTTCAAGCTGCCCCCTAGTCTGTAACAGGTGTCGATTAGAGCGCTTGAGCACAACAGCGATCCAGAGCAGAGAGAGAAAACCGAGGAGTACCCCCCCAACGGCCAGCTGGTGCTGGGATAAGAATTCACGAATGCCTACCGGTTTCGGCTCATACGGCGGGAGTTGCAACATCTTGAGGAGTTGATGTACGGGCTGATAATTGAGTGGGATGGTCCACCCCATACTGTTTGAGCGGTTTGCCGGTTCGCTATCGGGGATGATCTCCAGCAGTGCCTTGGCCACCTCTTCTGCCAATAACAGTGGCGTTCTCACCAGTTTGGCAAATGGCCACTCGGGGTAATGTTGCGTACTATGGAGAAGAGGAAGATCATCAACGAAGCCCTGTATTCGTGGCTCATGTGGCTCATGCATCAGCACCTTGATCTCCGCTAAAGAGATCTTCCCCTCATTTTCCATACGCTCCAGTGTATCGGTACGCACTGTGCCTACCTCTACGCTGCCATCCAGTACCGCATACACTACTGCATCATGGGTTCCTCCAAACTGAAGTTCCAGAAGATCCTGATAAGGATCCAGATCATGCGCGTTCATCTCCCCCCACGCCATCTGAAACCCCCCTAGTGAGGTGGGGGCAACCGCCATCATTCGCCGCCCCTTTAGCTCATCTATACTCTCCAGAACACTATCTGTCCGGGTAAAAATCACCCCGCCAAAAATAGAGGAAGAGAGGGTCCCAATTCGATTTTTCAGTGTTGCGATACGATTAAGACCATACCGACTCTCTAGCTGCACATAGATGGCGGAATTTGTTAAGAGGAAATCCACCTCTTCGGAGCGGACAGCGGATTCCATCTGGTCAAAACCGAGCGGTTTAATTCTGAATTGATATTGCGGAATCTTTTGGCTCAGGTAGTGCGCCGTTGCAGACCATTTTTCAACCGCTTTTTCAGGGCCCCGTTTGGCAAGTACCCCGATGACGACCTCTTCCGCCGCCACAGACGGGAGAGGAGATATCCCAATCAGCCACCCGATCAGAGTAATTTTAACAATGGATTTCACAGCTCCCCTTCACAGCTCTCCTCTCCCACGCCGTTGACTGCCACTATTCAGTATAATAATAGTTCTAGATTTACACAACCAAGCGCTACTGCACGGAGGCGGGGGTTCTAAATCACCTTGGAGAAATGCTGCTCGTTCTTCTCTCGCAGATAACGGTCAAAAACCATACAGACATTGCGAATCAATAACCGTCCCGCAGTGGCCACCACCACCTCTTGGTCACTCATTGAAACCAGTCCATCCTTGACCATCACCTTCAACTCCTCCAGCTCTATTGCGAAGTAGTCACTGAAGTTGATCGAGTGACGTGACTCAATGTCACTAAAACGTAGACGAAAGTTACAGATCAGCTCGGTAATGATATCTCTACGCAGGAGATCATCCTGATCTAATGCAACCCCTCTGAAAATGGGTAGCTCTCCCGCATCAATAGCCGCATAGTACCCCTCGGTCTCCTTCAGGTTTTGTGAGTAGGTGTTGCCCACCACACCAATCGAGGTGACACCGATGCCGATCAGGTCACAATCCCGATGGGTCGAGTAACCCTGAAAATTGCGGTAGAGGGTTCCCTCTCTCTGTGCCACTGCCAACTCATCATCCGGTAGTGCAAAGTGATCCATCCCGATATAGAGATAACCCGCCTCAGAGAGCTGCTGATTCGTCCGTTGCAGAATCTCCAGCTTCTGATCCGGGCTCGGAAGGTCATCCTCATTGATTCGGCGTTGTGGTTTGAAGATCTCTGGCAGATGGGCGTAGTTAAAGACCGAGAGACGATCCGGACGTACCGCCAGCACCTTATCCACGGTCCGCTGAAAGCTGTCGGCACTCTGATGTGGCAGGCCATAAATCAGATCAACACTGACCGATTTAAAACCGTTATCCCGCGCGGCATTCAGTACCGCAAAGGTCTCCTCCTCCGACTGGATGCGGTTGACCGCCTTCTGCACCACGGGGTCAAAATCCTGTAGCCCCAGACTCATGCGGTTGAAACCCAGCTCTCTCAACAGTGCGATGGTCTCAGCAGTGGCCTCACGGGGGTCAATTTCAATAGAGTACTCTCCCTCATCATCATCACGCAGGGTGAAGTGTTGACGGGTTGCGTCCATTAAACGACGAATCTCATCATGGTTAAGGAAGGTGGGGGTACCCCCGCCCCAGTGGAGCTGTTCCACCACACGAGAGCGGTCAAACAGTGCCCCCTGAAGCGCCAACTCCTGGGTCACCCGATCCAGATAGGGGGG
>JABHIC010000189.1 GCA_018671205.1 Gammaproteobacteria bacterium | reverse complement strand
CGAGATGCCGGGTATGTATCAGGCAGGTGACTATGATCTGGCCGGTTTCAGCGTTGGCATTGTGGAGAAGAGTGCGCTGATTGATGGCTCCAGAGTGGTGGCGGGTGATGTCTTGATTGCGATGGGCTCTTCTGGCCCCCACTCCAACGGTTACTCACTGATCCGTAAAATTCTTCACCACTCCGGGGCAGACATTCACAGTGAACTGGATGGAAAACCCCTCGGCGAACAGCTACTCGAGCCGACCCGAATCTATGTCAAACCGCTGCTGGAGTTGATGCAGCAGCTTCCCATACATGCGCTCGCCCATATTACCGGCGGTGGCCTCAGTGAAAATATTCCCCGTGTACTGCCCGACTACACCGTTGCCGAGATCGATAGAGACTCCTGGCAGTGGCCGACCATCTTCCAGTGGTTGCAGCAGCAGGGCAATGTGGTAGATAAGGAGATGATCCGTACCTTCAACTGTGGTATTGGCATGGTGGTTGTGGTGGCGGCAGAGGATGCCGAACAGACCATTGAGACACTGACCCAACAGGGCGAGACAGTCTGGAAGCTGGGTTCAATTGGTCGCTCAGAGCAGCAGCAGCCATCCGTTGTATGAATAATTTCATAACTTCCTTTATAGCGATTCCGGGGCCGTTGATAGCCAGGGATGGCTATCGTCGAGCGCACATGGATGTTTTACAGCGTGCCCTGGAGACGTTATGAAGGAATTTATGAGACGCCTAGTACGATGAGTCCACTCTCGATTGTGGTACTGATCTCCGGGCGGGGGAGCAATCTCCAGTCACTGATTCAGGCACAACAGCAGGGCGCGCTCAACAGTGCACTCAAGGCGGTAATCAGTAACCGTCCCGAGGCCGCCGGGCTTCAATATGCCAGCGCGCAACAGATTGATACCGTAGTGGTTGAGCCCGCCCGGTTTGAGGGGAGAGAGGCCTACGACCAGGCTCTGATCGAGGCGATTGACCCCTACCAGCCACAACTGGTGGTTCTGGCCGGGTTTATGCGTATCCTCACCCCCACTTTCGTCCACCATTACGCCGGGCGGCTGGTCAACATCCACCCCTCTCTCCTCCCCCGCTTCAAGGGGCTCCATACCCATCAGCGGGCACTGGATGCAGGCGTTGAGGTGCATGGTGCCAGTGTCCACTATGTCACCGAGGAGCTGGATGGCGGCCCGGTCTTTCTCCAGGTGGAGATTCCCGTATTCAGGGAGGATCACGCCGACACCCTGGCTGAACGGCTGCTACAGCAGGAGCATCGGCTCTATCCTGCGGCCATTCAACTGATTGCGGAGGGCCGTATCCAGTGGGTTGACGACAATCTTCAGTTTGACCATACTCCGCTAGATCAACCGCTACTACTGGATGCTCCCCATTAAACCACTCCTTCTTACCCTGCTACTGCTCCTCCCCGTAGCGGCTCACCCACTCCCGGACTCATTCGAGGCAAGCTATACCCTCAGCACCAAGGGGATGGTACTGGGAGAGACGCGTTACAGGATGGAACCATCCCCTCCCCTGGGCGAATCCCGGTTCCATTTCACCACCCACACCCAGCCCACCGGGCTCGCGGCATTGATGATCGACAAGGTCATTGATGAGTCCTCAACCTGGGGTTGGCATAACAATATTCTGCAGCCAGAGCGCTACCACTATCAGCAGCGTGGTAAACGGGAGAGAGAGAGAGAGCATATTTTCGACTGGCAGAAACAGCGGGTATCTCTCCAGGAAGAGGGGGTAACCACCGTACTGGAGGGGTTGCAGCCCGGCACGGTGGACAAGGCAATGTTCCTGCTCACGCTGATGCATGATCTGGAGCAGGGAAAGGAGCTGCTGCGCTATCCGCTTGCCAAGCCGGGGCAGTGGACACACTATCTGTTCAAGCGGGGAGATCACGCTACCATTGAGGTGGCTGCTGGCCGCTTTGAGGTCCAGTTGATCACCCGTGAGACGACGGGAAAGAGAAGTTTTCGCCTCTGGATGGCCCCTGCACTCCACTATCTACCCATACAGATTGAGTATACCGAAAAGGATGGAAAGCGATTTCTGCTTCAGCTGAAGCAGACTACACTACAGGATTAATCATCTCACCTATCGGAATCTCAACCATCTCCACCCCCACCTCATCAAAAATGGTGCGGGTCAGCGCCACACTCTCCTCCCAGCGTGACAGGTCCTCCGGGATAGTGGTCACCACCCGGGTAATCCCGGACTGGATAATCTTCGCCGCACAGCGCGAACAGGGGGGCAGGGGGTAGACATAGATGGTCCCCCCGGTCAGGTCTGCGGCGGAGAAGAGCAGTGCATTCTCTTCTGCATGGAGTACCAGTGAATATTTGGTCTCACGATCATGGAGACGATGGTCATCGGAGAGCCCCTGCGGGAAGCCGTTAAAGCCGAGCGAGACCACCCGTTTTCCATCCGTCACCACCGCACCCACCTGAGTGCTGGGGTCTTTGGACCAGGCGGCCACATGAGCCGCCAGTCCAAGAAAGCGCCGATCCCATTTATTGAGTGGTTGACTCATTTCAGGCTTCACTATCCGTCTAGAGAACTTTGATCAGTGCGACCATAACAGTGACTGCAACCACCAGCATAGCACCCAGTTTGATCGTCATACGAGCCTCCATGAGCGCCATACTGGAATCAATGAGCGTCATACTAGAGTCAAAGTGTTCTGTTGAAAGCAGACGCTCTTGTGACTGCGAGACCACCTGCTTCTCCGTGAAGTCGGCATCTCGCAAATCGCGAATCAATTGGTGGGTATCAAAAGTAATGGTGGTCATACGCCCTAGTATACACAACTACACCGCCTACCCCACACCCTACTGAATCACAATATT
>JABHIC010000188.1 GCA_018671205.1 Gammaproteobacteria bacterium | reverse complement strand
TCCGTTAACACCCCTGAATAGTTACCTAAAATCTACCAATCTGTCTGCATTGCAGGGTTTGTCGAAGTAGTGATCCCCTCGGAATATAGCCACATGATACCATCCCTCAAGATGAACCAACGGAGTCAGCCTACCCCACCCGAGACCACCCGCCCCGGTGTCTACCGCATGTTAAGTGTAGAGGGCGATATCCTCTATATTGGTAAGGCACGCAACCTCAAAAAGCGGGTCTCCAGCTACTTTCGCCGAAGCGGTCTTGCCCCCAAGACCCAGGCGCTGATGTCACATGTTGCCTCTATTGAGGTTACCACAACCCATACGGAAAATGAGGCTCTGATTCTTGAGAGCAACCTGATCAAAAGACACCATCCTCGCTACAATATTCTGCTGCGAGATGATAAAAGTTACCCCTACCTCTACCTCTCCACCCATACCCGATATCCCCGTCTGGGGCTGCACCGAGGGGCGCGCAGAGGCAAGGGACGCTACTTTGGCCCATATCCCAGTGCCGGTGCGGTACGTGAGAGCCTGAAGTTGATGCAGAGACTCTTTCCCGTTCGGCAGTGTGAGGATGGTTTTTTCCGCAACCGTTCCCGTCCCTGTCTGCAGTATCAAATTGAGCGCTGTACAGCCCCCTGTACCGAGCAGATCTCTGTAGAGGCCTATCAACAGGATGTGCGTCATGCGGTACTCTTCCTGGAGGGGAAAGGGGGCGAAGTGGTGGATGATCTGGTCAAACAGATGAACACCGCGTCAGAGGCACTACAGTATGAGGAGGCGGCCCGTTTAAGAGACCAGATCTCCAGCTTGCGTCGTGTGCAGGAGCGACAATATATCAGTGGTGAGCGGGGAGACCTTGATGTGGTGGCACTGGCGAGCAGAGCGGGCTCTGCCTCTATTCAGCTCTTTAATTTTCGCCATGGGCAAAATCTGGGGAGTCGAGGTTACTTTCCCAAAAATGTAGCGGGACAGAGCGGGGCTGATATTCTCTATGCTTTTCTCTCGCAGCACTATCTGAGCCATCAGCCTCCCAGTGAAATACTGATCAACGAACCGCCTGCTCAAGGAGAGCTGTTACAGACCGTTTTTGCAGAACAGGTGGGACATAAAGTGGCAATCCGGCACCAGCTACGGGGGGATCGGGCGCGTTGGATACGAATGGCGGTTGAGAATGCCGAGTTGGCGCTGACCAGCCGGCTCTCTCATGCTACCCGCGCGGTGGCACGGGTGGAGGCACTACAGGATGCGCTCAAGCTGGATCAACTGCCACAGCGAATGGAGTGTTTCGATATCAGCCATACCATGGGAGAGGCGACTGTCGCCTCCTGTGTAGTCTTTGAGGAGGGTAGCGCGCTGAAGTCGGACTATCGTCGTTTCAATATTCAAGAAATCACCGGGGGAGATGACTATGCCGCAATGCGTCAGGCGCTGGAGCGACGTTACACCCGACTGATCAAAGGGGAGGGAAAACTGCCTGACCTGCTACTGATTGATGGTGGCCCCGGACAGTGTGCCCAGGCCCATGCGGTGCTGGAGGAGCTACAAGTGGAGGGGGTCTCTATTCTCGGTGTAGCTAAAGGGCCAGACAGAAAAGAGGGACAGGAGAAACTTTTCCTCGATGGAAAGACTGCGCAGACCCTGGCGGCAGATGCTCCAGCGCTACTACTGATCCAGCAGATTCGGGACGAGGCGCACCGTTTTGCCATTACCGGACATCGCCAGCAGCGAGCAAAAAAACGTAGAAGCTCTCCACTGGAAGGGATTGCCGGAGTGGGGCCAAAACGGAGACAGCAGTTACTGAACCATTTCGGTGGATTACAGGAGGTGGCTCGTGCGGGGGCAGAGGACATTGCCGTAGTGCCGGGGATCAACCGTGAGATTGCGCAGCGGATCTATAACCGGTTTCATGAGTAACTATAGGGCCCCTCTAAAAATAGTAATTTTTCTGTGAGTGGAAGATCGTGAAAGAAGAGCTAAAATAATGGTTGGAAAAGGAGTTTTCTGCGAGCAGAATAGCCATACCCTGGAAAAACAACAGATACAGAACAGAATCCACACCACTTATCACTATGCAACTCAACGTACCCACCATTCTGACACTGTTGCGGATCGTACTGATCCCCTTCTTTATTGTCGTCTTCTATCTGCCGGTGGACTGGGGGCGGACGGCGGCGGCTGCCCTCTTTGTGGTCGCGGCATGGACGGACTGGCTGGATGGTTTTCTGGCAAGAAAGCTGGATCAAATCTCCCCATTTGGTGCTTTTCTTGACCCCGTTGCAGATAAACTGATGGTAGCTGCCGCCTTGGTACTGTTGGTCAGTGACCGGCCTGAGCTACTGGTTGCCATCCCTGCAATCGTAATCATCGGTCGAGAGATCGCTATCTCTGCGCTACGGGAGTGGATGGCAGAGATGGGGAGCAGAACCAATGTGGCGGTATCCATGATTGGCAAGATTAAAACCACCGTACAGATGATCGCTATCTTTCTTCTGCTCTACCGTGAACCGGTCGCGGTATTTCCAACCTCTGTGGTAGGAATGGTATTGCTCTATGTGGCAATGCTGCTTACCCTCTGGTCGATGGTGATCTATCTGCGGGCGGCTTGGCCGGTATTGAGCGGGGATCAGGGGGAGTACAGGTAGCCTGGCTAGTGCCGTGGCGACCTGAACATGGTGTAGTTAGAGGATAAGGAGTGTGATGATGCAAAATATATCCAATACAGAGGCAATGGCTCTGGACATTAACGATGTGAAAATGCAGCGGAAAAAAGAGGGGGAAGGCGCTCCTTCTGCAAATGCTGTCGCTGGAACAAAGCAGGCAGAAGAGGCACCGGTATCTCACGCAGGGATCAAACAACAGCTGAATGAGGCTATTCTTCAGGCAAATTTAGAGGTCAGTATTCGCTCCGGCAATGATCCGCTGGCTCTGCTTTATAAAACGGCGATAGAGGGCATTAATGAAGCGCTAGAGCCTGAGCTGGGACCAAATGCGATACAGAAAGCGTCTGAATCGGGGCTTGATGTCACTCCTGAGGCAACAGCAAACAGGATCGTCTCGATGAGTACCGCTTTTTTTAGCTTATATCATGAGCAACATCCCGAGCTGTCTGAAGAGGAGGCGGCTATTAAATTTGCAGACATCATCGGTGGTGGCATTGAAAAAGGCTTCACAGAGGCGAGAGAAACATTAGATGGACTGGGGGTTTTAGAAGGCGATATCGCCAGCAACATCGATGCAACCTATGATTTGGTTCAGGATGGCTTAAGGGCATTTGTGGAGAGTTTCACCACAGTACAGAGTGACGATGATACTGAGTCAAGTTCTGGCCAATAAGTAGCGGGGTTAGGGCACCTCTAAAAATGCACTTTTTCGGTGATTGCTGCGTCAGCTCCGTACTCGAGTCCTCATGTACCCGCATGTACACTGCGGCTCTCCGTGCGGTGCTTTCTTGCACTCACAGAAAAATCACTATTTTTAGAGGTGCC
>JABHIC010000187.1 GCA_018671205.1 Gammaproteobacteria bacterium | reverse complement strand
CCCCTATGAGGAGGCCGTTCAAATGGATCGTGCCACCTCTAATGCCATCGTTCAGCTCGATAGCGCCGCAATCCCGCAGCAGAGTGCCTGTGGTCAACTACCAATCCTTGGATTGCTCCAGCTGGCAAGAGAGAGAGGCGTTGAGGCCGAGCTTATCGACCTGCGTAACTCCGGGGATACCGCTGGAGACAAACAGCGTGTGGTAGGCTATGGTGCCTACCTCTTTGCGGAGCAAGCGGCATGACGTCAACCTCCACAGCATTACAACAGCAGATGGTTCAACTGGTACGCCACTCCATTGAACAGGGGCTTCAGCAAGGCCGCCCAGCCACGATGCCACTCAACCAGCTACCTATGGCGCTACAACAGCCGGGAGCCTGCTTTGTCACGCTGGAGCTACACAATCAGCTGCGTGGTTGCATCGGCTCACTAGAGGCACACCGTCCACTGGCAGAAGATCTGCTGAGCAATGGATATGCGGCCGCTTTTCGTGATCCCCGTTTTCCACCCCTGACACGCTCCGAGTATCAGCAGATAGCGATCAAAATTTCACTCCTGAGTACACCAGAACCGATGCAGTTCAAGTCAGAGGCTGAGCTGATCCGACAACTTCTCCCCGGCGTGGATGGGCTGATTTTACAGGAGGGTGCCCAACGGGGAACTTTTCTCCCTTCCGTCTGGGAACAGCTTCCCGATCCACATGATTTTCTCAATCGACTCAAGCAGAAGGCAGGCTTGGCCCCCACCCACTGGTCAGATCAGATCCGTATCGAACGTTATCGGACCGAGCAGTTTTCCTAAGAGTCTCTCTAAGAGTCCCTCTAAGAGGCGATCACTGTTGGCGACAAACGGATGCCGCCACAAACATCGGTTCTGGTCGACCATAGGGGTCCATCCAACCATATCCTTTACTGTGTGTGGCATAACCCGTCTGCACATTGAGATTGAAGCGGTATACCCCATCATCACAGCTTAAGACCGGAATATTGGGTCGAAAACCACACGAATACCCCTCTCGAAACCCCATTGCCGCAGGAAAGATTAGCTGATCCTTTTTCTGCTGGACCCGATGCTGCTGCATAAAAAAGCTCTCATCCCGATAGGTCTCGGTATCCTGATTCCAGCGCAAACCAGAAACTGCCACATCCATGCAGCTCCAGTTCACAACGGATGGTCCATCCCCCCCTTGTGCGGAGGAGAGTGACGGAGACAATACGATCAACCAGCCCAGCTTACGTATCAGGCCACTATAAATCATGGCTACCTCCTTTTATCCGCTACGCCGGCTGCAGGAGCAGGCGGTGCGGGTGGACGGGTATAGACAGAGGGTTGTGCAGGCACAGGGGCTGGGGCGCGGCCAAATGGCATGGGCATCGGTTGGGATGGGGCCATGTATTGACGCGGGTCAGAATATGGCATGGAGTAGGGGGATGGATAGCCCCAATAGGCGGGTGGAGGGGTATCACGAAATCCCCAACCTGATCCAGAATTTGGCCCCCCGCCCCATGAGAACCCTTTGCCTCCACTGGTACCCGTATCCCAAACATTTTCCGGGCTCTCCCAATTCATTTTAGAGCCTCCCATATCCAGGTCACTCCCCTTGTCGAAGTCCATCCCCTCACTAAAGCCCTCTCCAAACCGGTCTCCCATATTGAAACCGAATGCAGAGACTGCTGTAGCACCACCCAGTAGAAGAGCTGCCACTGCAAGCACAACGCCTCGTCTCCCCTTGCCTAAATATTCAAATACCATTTTCCTACATCTCCTGCATATAAAACTGTATACGATAGAACCGAAAGCTAAGGAACCTCTGATCAAGTCATGTACGATTGCCTCACGCCTATAGCGCCCAATTCGCACAGACTTAATCAGAGGTTCCCTAACCATGAAACGATTCATAGTATGATCTATCATTAGAAAATAATCCAATTTACCCCTTTATTAGAGGCCATTTTCTCATATGATTCGACCACTCTGTCTCTTGCTGCTACTCCCTCTACCCACTTATGCCGATCAGATTGGTGAGGTGAGTACCCACTTCCGTCTCACCTCTCCCAATGACAAAATTGTGGTTGAGGCCTTTGATGACCCTCGCATCCCCGGCTCTACCTGTTATCTGAGTCGAGCCAAGAGAGGAGGATTCAAAGGGGCGATTGGGCTTGCCGAGGATACCTCGGATGCCTCCATCGCCTGTCGACAAACTGGCACGATCGTGCTGCCTGAATCGATATCCAACGGCCATGATGATGGGGAGGAGGTGTTCAAAAAAAGAACCTCACTGCTCTTTAAATCACTACAGGTCGTTCGATTTTATGACCCAAAACGTAACGTGATCACCTATCTCAGCTACAGTGACAAGGTCATCGATGGATCGCCTAAAAACTCCATCTCTGTGGTCCCGATTCGCAATGATTAAAACGCTATGAAGGAACTTATGAAACTATTCATAAGCTGAACAAGAGCCATAGTCGGCACTCTCTACGTTTTAAATCGTCTTACCATCTCATCCACGTCATTTGACTTTTCAGTCATTGAGATGGCCGCAGCAGATGTCTCCTCTGCAAGTGCCGCATTCTGTTGTGTGCCCTCTTCCATAGAGGTTACCGCGCCATTCACCTGATCAATTCCAGCAAGCTGCTCTCTACTTGCCACATCGATTTCAGCGATAATATCACCCACTTTCTTCACCGCAGTAACAATCTCACTGAGCATCTCACCAGACTCGTTAACCAGCTCGGTTCCCATCTCTACCTTCTCACCAGAGTCACCAATCAATACCTTGATCTGTTTCGCTGCTGCGGCACTACGACCTGCCAGCTCTCTCACCTCTTGGGCGACTACAGCAAAACCTCTCCCCTGCTCTCCAGCACGTGCCGCTTCTACCGAGGCGTTAAGTGCCAACAAATTGGTCTGAAAGGCAATAGAGTCAATCACACTGATAATTTCGGAAATCTTTCCACTTGATTCACTAATCTCACCCATCGCAGTCACTGCACGACTGACAATCTCTCCCCCACTATCCGCCTTCCCCTTCGCATCCTGTGCAAGCGAGTTGGCCTGCTGTGCATTCCCCGAGGTCTCTCTTACTGTACTCGTCAACTCCTCCATAGAGGCGGCTGTCTCCTCCAGTGCACTGGCCTGCTGCTCTGTACGACCACTGAGGCTATTATTGCCTGCAGAAATCTCGGAAGCTGAGGAGTTTACTTCACCCATTGCTGAACGCAATTGACCGATAATCTCACTCAAATTGGTGATCGTCCCATTGACATTCCCCTTCAGCTCCTCGAAAGAGCCCTGAAAGGTGCGCTGAATCGGTTGAGTCAGGTCCCCATCTGCCATTGCGCTCATCACCTCAGACAGATCCGTAAACAGCACCTCTACCTGCCCAATCAGTGCATTGATACCCGAACTGAGATTCAGGAAAAATCCCTGCTTGCCCTCGGTATTGATTCGTCCCGATAGATCACCAGAGTGGGCTGCATTCACAATTTCTTCAACCTCTGCCTCCATCGCCACCTCCTCGGTGCGATCTGTCCACTCCATCGCAACCCCCAATCGCTCATCACTATCATTGAAAACAGGTGTCGTAATCAGGCGTAGCGAACTATCTCCAATCTTGAGATCCTCCTGCTCCGAGGCGTTGCTCTGCTGCAGCTTGATCTGTTGTTGCTCCGGGGCAGTGTGAAATTCGTAAAGATTAGTCCCCATAAATGCATCCGCACGCAGATTGGAAAGGTCACCGCGCAAACTCTCTTCGGTTCGGGCCAGCGTATCTGCGGAAGATTGGTTTTGGTAGATAATTTTGTGTTGCGTATCCGCAACGACCACATTGGTACTACAGACATCCAGTGCCATTCGAATACGAGAGGCCTCATCTGCCCTTTTACGGGTGGCCTCAATATCCTCTTTGAGGTTCTTGATCATCACCGACATGGAGACTCCCAACTGACCCACCTCATCCGTACCCTCAATATCCACAACCTGATCCAGGTCACCATCAGCGATACCTCTGGCAATCTGATTGGCACGATTCAATGGGCGGGTAATGGTTCGGGTCAACAGCAGTGCACCAACCAGAGCAATCACGGTGATCACCAGCAATACGCTGGCTATAGCATTACGGGAGGTACCAATCTCTCCACCAAAATTTTCCGAGAGGGTTCGAATCTCCTGATTAGCCAAAACCACATTGGCACTGAGCCCTTTAACCTTACCCAACTCACCACTCAGTTGGTTGATGTCATCAACTTGAGTAGTAATCATCTCAGTAAAGTGTTTCATCTTGTCAACGGTAAAGGTAAGACTGACCAGCGCCTCACGTCGCATCGTCTCCTCAATATCACCGACCGCATCATTCAAATCTTCCATCGTATAACGAATATCGCTCTCGGGCAGCCCCTCTACAGCCCCCTCAATCTCCTCCGTAAGCTCCACAAGTGTTGCAGAAATTATCTTGACCTTACGCTCCAGTACCTTGACCTGCATATTGGTCTCATTGATATCATCGACCACAGCCAGCATATCAGCAGAGACCTGGGCCAGATTCTCATCCGCAACAATCACGCTCTGCTCTGTAGAGCGCGAGTTATCTACACCAATCACGGATTTCCCCACAACCTCAAGAAGCCCCTCACTCAATGTCCCGAATGATGTGATCGTCATCGCCAAAACGCCTGCAATAAGCAGACTGATGACAACCCCCCCAGCGATCAGTTTTAAGCGGATACTCATACCCTCTCCCCTCTATACGAAACTAAATTTTGGATCACTCAGAAAACCAGCCCCCCTCTCTACAGTAACAGACCGTAGAGAGGACGAGGCCAGTTTGAAAGGCTACTCAGCCGCCACTTTCTCATACATACCCACCGCCTTATTCATCTCCTTTAGCAGTGGTAAGTTGGTTTTAGCCAGTTGAGCGATTTTATCAGCCGAAATAATAACTGTTGACTTACTGCTGGCTCCATAGGCAACAACCGGTTTGAAATCACTCCAAAGCTTGTTCACAACCCCCAACTGACTACGGATAGCTGGCTGCTCGGTACCAGGCAAACCCAGCACTTTATCACCATCTAGCAGACCCTTCAGGGTTCGTTCAAACAGACTGTAGGTCTCCAGCAGAGAGAGCTTGTTCTCTTCCGCCTGATGACCATAGGCTACCAGCAAAAATTCCTTGCTCATTTTCTGGGTCAACATACGCTGTTTCCCCGACAGGTTGAGCGTCGCCGCCAGCCCTGGTGCGGCACTAAGGCCACCCTTCTTGGCATCTTTTTCATAGAGACCAACCGCCTTGTTCATCTGCTTCAGAAGAGGCAGATTCTTCTCTGCAATCTGGGCAACCTGTGCTTTACTGGCAGACCCTCTACTGATCACCTCTTTCACTGCCGGATAGAAACCGGCCCATATCTGGTCGATCTTATCTAATTGGCGAAGAATACGTTTACTGGAGGTAGCGGGCAGGCGCAGTTCACCACTACCATTTCGAAGCCCTTTCAGGGTTTTGTCAAACAACGAAGAGGTTTTTTGCAAATTCGCAACATTCGCCGCAGTATCAACGCTCAATGCAACCAACATAACCTCTTTGCTCATCTTCTGGGTCAACATACGCTGTTTCCCCGAAAGATTAAGCACAACACCATACTCTGCCGAGGTTGGCCCCGCTGCCCAGAGCAGGGTTGGTGTCAAACCAACCATCAGACTCAAACCAACCAAAAAAGCCCGTAGTGAATTGAAAGAGATAGAACTATACATATTTGACATAAAAAACTCCTGTTATCATTGAGTATGACCTGAATTCAAGTGATAAGTGCATAACCCAGTAAATTTTTCACATCCAATCCTGTGGCTTCTTTGAACGCCTCATAAGGGGTTTTGAAGCCTAAGCATT
>JABHIC010000186.1 GCA_018671205.1 Gammaproteobacteria bacterium | reverse complement strand
ATCTCGGCCGTCTCTCCCCCGATCAGTGCAGCTCCCGCCTGTTGACAGCCGGTGGCGATCCCCTCTACCACGGAGACGGCAACCTCTGCATCGAGCTTGCCGGTGGCGTAGTAGTCCAGAAAAAAGAGGGGTTCGGCACCCTGTACGATCAGGTCATTCACACACATGGCGACCAGATCAATACCGATGGTGTCATGTCTCTCCAGCTGCATGGCCAGTCGCAGTTTAGTGCCCACCCCATCGGTGCCAGAGACCAGCAGGGGCTGCTTATAGCGCTCCAGAGGGATCTCAAACAGGGCACCAAACCCCCCCAGTCCGGAGATGACCCCCGGTCGGCGGGTGCGGGCGGCAAGGGGTTTGATCTGCTCGATCAGATCATTACCGGCATCGATATCGACACCAGCATCACTATAGCGGAGGGATTTATTTGAGCTCATCGTCATTTGCCAATCTTTTGTTGCACCACGGTTTTGAAAGCAGGGTATTCTACTGGATTATGGACCAACGCGATATTCCAAATCTGATTACCCTCCTGCGGATGTTTCTGGTGCTGCCGATTGTCTGGCTGTTGGCGAATGACTATTTTATGGAATCGCTCTACCTGTTTGCCTTCGCGGGGATGAGTGATGGGCTGGATGGTTTTCTGGCGAAGCGGATGGGGTGGCAGAGCCGACTGGGTTCTATTCTCGACCCCCTGGCGGATAAGCTGCTGCTGGTTTCAACCTGCCTGATGCTGGGCTGGATCGGGTTGATTCCTGTCTGGTTGGTGATAGGGATTGTGCTACGTGATCTGCTGATTGTGGTGGGGGGGACGATCTATCACTATCGTGTGAAAAGTTATGATATGTCACCGAGTATAATAAGCAAAATCAATACTTTTTTGCAGATATCTTATGTGATAGGTGTGGTTATGGTGCATGCGTTTATGTGGCCGGTTGGGGAGTGGATGGAGATTTCCAGTTATGTGGTATTGACCACAACGGTACTCAGTGGCGCAGATTATGTCTGGATCTGGGGGTGGAGTGCCTACCGCTATCAACGCGCAAACCGGCCAGAGCCATAATGATGGAGGTGCAGCTTCCACTGGCGCTCTCCTCACAGGAACATGCTACATTTGATAACTTTATGGGAGGGGGGGAGCAACCTCTGATTGCACAGCTCAAGCAGATTGGCGCTGGGCTCAATCCCGGAGAGTGGCCCCATCTGCTCTACCTATGGGGGGCAGAGGGGAGTGGTAAGAGCCATCTGGCTCATGCCACCTGTAATCTGCTGGATCAGAACCAGGGGCGTGCGATGGTGATGCCTCTGCAGAGCTATGGTGCGCTGCCGGATGATCGGCTGCTCCGTCTGCTGGACGGGATCGGGGGGGTGGATCTGCTTGTGGTGGAGAGTGTCGATGGCGTAGTGGGTCAACCCGCATGGGATGAGCTGCTGTTTCATCTGTTAAATCAGTGTCGGGATGGGGGAATTGCGGTATTGGTAACGGCTCGAAAGCCGATTCATCAGCTCCAGATCGGTCTGCCAGACCTCCGCTCCAGACTCTCTGAGGGGGTGGTGGGACAGCTCACCCCGCTCGATGATCAACAGAAGTGGAAGGTGGTTCAGCAGCGGGCAGAGGCGCGGGGAATGGGTATCAGTGATGAGGTGGTTCATTTCCTGATGAACCGCACCGCACGTGACTTTCATGCCCTTTTTACCCTGCTGGATCAGCTGGACCGGGAGACCTTGGTTGCGCAGCGAAAGATCACCATCCCCTTTGTCAAAAAGCTACTCGCCCTCTGACGTGGAGAGGCGCTTGCCAACAAAGCGGGCGTAGAAGGCGGCACTAAAGAAGAAGCTGAGGCTGAGGAAAATCTCGATCCCGGAGTAGAGTCGCTCAGGAGGGTTGATGAAAAAGTCCCCAACCCCGTGAATAAAATAGAACAGCGCAAGGAAGCCGCTCCAGGCGTGGGTATAGGGATTTCCGTGGAGCAGCCCACGTAGGGGCAGCAGTAGCGGAACCAGCATGGCTATCAATACCATTGCGGTAGGAAAATAGTGTGAGGGGCCGAGCCAGGTGATCCAGAGCAGCAGATGGAGCAGTAGAGCAAAGTAGCTACCGAGGGTTATTTGGTGCAGTATCTGTTCTGTTGAGCGGGTCATCCGTGTAGGATTGTACCGTAAATATTAAGCGTCTCATAAATTCCTTCATAACGTTT
>JABHIC010000185.1 GCA_018671205.1 Gammaproteobacteria bacterium | reverse complement strand
GTCCACTATTTCAGTGAACACATCACGCACAAAATCTTGAATCGGTGGGTTGGCAGAGGCATCCACCCCGTACTTCTGCAACATTTTGAAGCCTGAAATGATGTTGTCACCAATGACGCTATTATTCAGATAAATGATCTGGATGATCTGGAGGATTTTCCCGTAATCCTGCCCGACCACATTCACTTTGCGGGATGGCTTTCCATCCCCCCCAATTGTCTCACTCCGGGAGATGCTGGAGACGAACCCACGCATGATGATCGGGAGTTCAGCACTCTGGTGATCATGCGCTATCCTAATCTCTATCTGATCCATCGGCTCAACCAGCCCATAAACACTGTCGGAGTGCTCCTCTGACATCTTGTCGGGGAAGCTGATCGAGAAGGTTCCAGCTGGTTCATTGATACTTTTGGAGGTATGCACGGAGCCACCCAGCCCCATGAATGGAGTGAGGTCAATGGATCCACCACGCTCAAGATTGCGCAGGAACCCCCCTCCACCAAAAGAGTCGTTCTTTACTTTGTTGAGGGAGACGCTGATCCGTGGCTTGTAGATGCGCATGGAAGATTAAAGAGCTGGAGCCTTCACGCGAGTAGTGACTTTCGGGGTAGCACGCCCCTCTTCGCTACCAGAGGGGGTCTTGAGGATTACGTCATCGACGGAGACTTTTACATCCACCTCCTGCAGCTGCCTTTGCTGGGGCACGGGCGTATCGATAACCCCCGTTCCGTCTGTCATGTCTTCAAGTAGCTCAGGAATCAGGCTGGCGAGATACTTGGGCCATCCCAAAGCCATATCAAACCCCGCCTCGGCAATCGGGGATTCCGAGTAACGATCGAGGGTGTCTGCGTTGAGCGTCCCTACCACAACATCCCTGATGTCCGTAACCAGCGGAACTAATTTGATAGCCATTTTGGTCATTTCGTTATCTAAATGAGCGATACTTTCAGCCGCCTCTCTCCCCACATCGACCGGACGGTTGTTAGCTAACAATTTGATAAGCTGATCCTGCCACTCTCCGAGATCACTCCCCTCTACTTTGGATAGACGTTCAGACTCTTCATCTGTCAGTTTCGTGAACCCGCGCCCCTGCCGCAGATTTTCCCCCAACCTGGCTAGTGTCTCCTCATCCCCGGAGGCAGCAGTGGCGATGGAGGCAATAGAGCGCATATCATAGCCATCCTTGCCCACCAGCCCATCAACACGCTCTGCCAGACCACCAAAGTCCCCCTCTTGTGAGGTGTACTTATTAAGGGTGACGGCATCCATCGCGGAGACACCAAGCATCCCCATGATGGCGGTATTTTTCTTGTAACCACTGTCTCCATAGTCACGATCTATGCCCTCCATCAACAGGTCAAGAGAGCGTAATCCTTGCCCTTTCTCCGTCCAGCGATCCAATTGCTTCTGCTCCTCTGGATTGAGGGTCTCACGAAGAGACTCAAGCCCATCAACCGAGCCAAACAGACCCTGAGCATCCAGGAAAGGCTTCTGCATCGCAGTGAAATCACTGCCCAAAGCCTTCTGGTAGATTCCCAGCATATAGTTTTCAGAAGCCTCACCCATTCCTCCCCCTTGTCGAAAGGTCTGGTCTGCTTGCTGGAGCATCTGTCCGGTGGCAGACGGGGTGAGCCCAGGAATCTTGGCAGAAGCGATGGTGGAGAGCAGTCCGGCAAAGCCATCGAGATTCGGTGCCGCATGAGAGGCGCGTGCTGAGGTGGATGCAAAGCTCTTGACCTCAGCCATGATCGTGTCTGCCTTACCGAAACCCACACGGGCAATCGCCTCTCCCATCATGATCGCATTGCGGCGGTTATCGTTCTCAGAATCGGTTGCGCCAATCTTGCGCAGGGTGCCGAAATAGTCGGCAGCAAACTTTGAGTCAACCCCCACACCAATGCCGAAACCAGCAGAGGTCTCGACCATCTCCGCAGCCTCTTTTGCATCAAAAGTGCCGATCATTTTGGTGTAACTCTCGGTCAGTCTGCGCGATTCCTCGTAAGTGATCCCCATCCCGCTTGCGGCACGATGGATCGAATCGCTGAGTTCGTCAAAGTCAGTGGTGACTGCCCCCAGCATATTGCGCAGAGCGGAAGTCTCGATAGCGTCTTGTTGTGCGCTACCATAACCTTGCGCCACCGCACCCACTGTTGCCATTATGGGCGCAGCCATCAATGCACCAACCGGATTCTTAGAGAGCATTCCGGCGATAGCCGAGCCCGCGCCACTGATCGCCCCGGCAGCATTCCCACCACCAGCCATGCGAGCTACCTGCATTCCTGCACTCTGAAAAGCAGGAGAAACAACACTCTCCTTGTCTTCGTTCGCCTCTTTATCTTTCTGAGCAATACCAGACCGCTTCAACAGTGTATCTAAGGTGTCTTTCTTGTGAGCATCCGATTCACTTTCAGTAGCGAAGTTTTCTGAGACATGGTCGTGCCACTCATCGATAGAGTCATACTTTTTCAGATAGCTAGATACCGCAGTCTCACCCTTCTGCATCCGACCAAAAGTGATATTGATGGCATCTGACTGCGCCTGAGTAACATCCCTGCCCAGATATTTCTGCAGGAACTCCCCCGTCCTTTTGGCACTCTGCTCAACCTTCTCGAGCCCCTCTTCCACCGGAGCAGCATCAAAAAGATTGTTCGCCAAATCAGCCGTGGTCTGGGAGGTAAACTGCTTGAGTTTGGATAGCGCCTCTTCAGCATCGGAGGTATCTAGCCCGAGATTTTTCCTTACGGAAACCGCTTTGCTGAAGTCCTGGACGGATGTATGGGCGGCATTGAGGCGAGAGGCGAACTCGTCAAGATCAACTGTGATCTTTTTTCCATCGAGTGAGGAAGAGACCTCTTCAACCTTGTCCTTGGCCTGAGTCATGGCGGCATTGAAGCCGCCCAAATCAGCCCCAACACCAATGCTCATTTTTTCAGACATCACGCACCCTCTTCGTTTTATAGATTAGACCGCATCTTCCCAATCTGAATCATCCATCGCGGCTATGATTTCATCCAGATTATACCCATCTGATTCAATATCATCAGCCGCGTTGGGGTTGCGTAGATAGTGGCAAGCCCAATACTCCTGCTCTATCTCCTCCGGTGTCATAGCCAGATATCTGGGGTCTGTGGGCGGGAGCTTGTACTCCTGCCGGAACCAGAAACCGTAACTTTGTGATAGTTCCCTACCTGCTGCTTTGATTCGGGGCTTATGCCCCGTCCTGAAAGGTAGCTTCCTGTTCTGTGAGCGCGTCGAATATCTTGATCAGATCGCCCATCATCGACTTATCGAGCCCCTCAATGGAATCTAGGTTGCCCCACTTATTCGGGCCAGAGATAAACAGGACACTGATACGCGCCACTGCCATTGAGATCACAATAAGCTCATTGTCAGTCTTGATCCCCTCGGAAAATTTATTGGCAATGACACGGATGCGCATGAAATCCCCGATGGTTGCGCGGGCGAAGGTGAAATCACCAACCCCCTCAACCTTTATGGGGAAGTCGCTATCTTTAGGCGCTCGCATTTAGGTCACCGTGCCGGTGCCATCATCTGCAGCACTCTCTTCCACAGTCTCTGGCACGACCCCAGCGCCAGCTGCTCCACCCGTGAGATTGCCTATAACATCAATCGCCTGGAATGAGGCATTGGAGACCACAATCGCGTGCTTACGGAAATTGACACTACCGCTGACATAGGAGCAGGTTTTATATCTGCGTAATTCAGCACCTGAAGCCTTGTCGGAGACAACGATGTCGAACGTAAGGCCTTGCAGAGCAGCGTCTCCATTCTCCGAGGCCACGCCAGATTGCAACATCGACCGTGAGTGAAGCACCATCTCCTCCACGTTGATGGCGTGTCGAGCCATTGAGGGGACGTGCTCTTCAGGATGGATATCACCGATCCCGGAGAGCGGTTCGTGTGCATAGTCGTCCTGACCTGTGATCGACTGCACCACCCCTACCGTCTTGTCATTTAACTTAACGGTAATCGAGTTACCCGACATTGCTTGTGGGTTATTTGACATGATTTATGCTCCTCTATGCTGTGCTGCCGCTATAAGGAACGGCAAAAATCGTGATTGGAATGTAATTGACAGGAATTACTGGAGAGCACTGGAACTCAACCCGCATAACATCCCCCTCAAGCGAGGCAACCACATCCTTGAATGGGGGACTAGCATCGTCTCCCGCCAAGATACCGGCCCCATAGGGCTCCGAACGAGCCATCTCCTCCAGCACCGCCGTGGCTCTACGTTTGGCGATAGCCAGTGTCTCCGGGGCTCCCTTCCAACCTCGCAGATCATCCACCGCTTCCCGCACATTGCGAGCCACATAGTCAACTGCCGTACCCACGGATACCTCTACCCGGTTGTAGTTCTGGTTAGTGATCCAAGTGGAGATCGATCGCACCACCTTGAATCCCTTGCTGGTCTGTTCAACACAGAACACGCCACCATTGATGAGTCGATCGGTATCGGTTGGGTTGCGCAGCTTGCGCTCCAGGCCACGGACATTAATACTCTTGTTGGTGAGCGCGGTTCCAGGATTCACACCACTGAACATGCCCGCCAATAGTGCCGCAAGAATGTAAGGCTCACGCAGTACCGTGCTGCCGTCAGTTGCGTAGTCGTAGAACCCGAGGTGTACCAGAGAGGTGCGATCGGAGTTGATAGCCAGAGCTGCGCTGATGGCTGCCTCGTCAGTAGTACCAGTGGCAGTACCCACAATGGCACGGCGCTCATTCTGTACAACATCTGACATGAAGCTACAGTGAGTGTCAGCCATCGCATGAACAGAGGCATCAGCAGTAACAGGGACAACCCACTGCACATCCTCGGTCTGTAGTGCGGAAAAACAGTCATTCCAATCTGTTGCGACAGAGGAGCCATTTACACCGCCGGTCAAAGACACGAATCCATCATCAGCGGTGTTGCTGAGATTAGTGATTACATTGGCGTTGAGGGAGAGCATCGTTGCATCCACCAGCCCCTCTGAAATCGAGTTGAACCAGCGCACTGCCTCATAACGGTTGGCTGTGACGGTGTAGTCTGCAGCGTCAGCACCAGAAACGGTCTCAAAACTGTTTACCAGTGGCAGATCCCCCGACCCCTCTAACACCGAGGCTACAAAGCCGGAAACAGAGCTGATGTGATCAACCAACTGTGACACCTTGTCGAAGCTGTTTAGGTCAATACTGGCTACAGATGATCCTGCAACCTTCAGTTCAATGGAGGTTGTAGAGATATCTATCGTGGGAGATGCGCCACTCCCACTGTACTCGACACTGAATGCATTTCGCCCCACATCATCAGCCGTGTAGTAGGTGCTTCCAAAGCGAGTGGTGATTTTTTTCTTTCCAGTTTCCCCGCTAGATCCATTCTCTACTTTGACCTGTATCTGCTGAGTCCAGACCCCGTACCCGGTAGAAAGCAACTCAATCATGCTCTCATTTCCGGTTCCAGCGAGGATAGCAGAAGACTGTAAAGCTGGATCAACGCGCATGGCGACCACATAACTCGGGCCAGCAGACTGATTCGATGGGTGAAGTGCTTTCTCTACAGCGGTCAATAGGTCGCCACTGCGCAGAACAGATCGTGCCTCTGCTGCCGAACGGAAACGGAGCGGTGTTTTCGGCGCACCCCCCGTAGAGTGTCCGATCAGAGCAACGACATTGCCCACAGAAAGATTGTTATTGTGCATGGCTGAATCATCAACCACGGTCATACTGGCAGGAGTAGTCCAGAGTCTGCCATTGAAAAATACGCTCATTATCTCGCCCCTTTAGATCGGTTTTACACAGAAGTCAGCAAATGCCTGTTGAAAGGCTGCACGACTATTTTTCAGGTTACCCTGCCGTTTCTGGTCGAAGTGAAACCCCCCAATGAGTTCCACCTTGTCATTAGTGGCTGATAGCTCACTGCAGAACTCAGCCAGGCTGACTGTTGGTGTTGATTTTCTTGCCACAGAGGATGCCTTTACCGAAACGCTTTCGGAAACGCCAACCTCCTGAGCCTTGCTGCCTGTTTTTCTTGTGTCCATTCCCGCTCCTTAATCGCGCCGCTAAAGTATCTTCTCGGCTAACCCGCAGTGAGGATCGATATCAACCCGACTGATTGTCGGTGAGAAGGTTTCCACGAAGCTGGGTGCCTGACACGATAGTGTTGTCACGACCTGATAGACAGGAACTGAATACCCCTCGAAATCTTCCGTATCGGACTGAGATAGGTCGATGTTGATCATTTCGTGTGCCTCAAAAACAGAGAGGTTTGCAATCAACAGATTTTTAATTGCGATACGCAGCTTGATACGCTGATCCGGGTTCTGCGACCAGGCGATAATGGATATCCGGACATCTGAGATCCACCCCTCAAAACTCGACCACTCATTCGTCTCTGAGTCGTATTCGTCCGGCGCAATGTACTCACCCAGACCGCGTTCAGCCGAAGAATCACTCTGAAGATGGGTGGTTACAATAGGCCAATCGATCTCGGTGGAGACCGGAGGAGCCGTCAACACCTGAATCTGATCGGCTGAATGGGTGAGCAGACCTCGATCGACCAAGGCATTTAACCCCAAATCCATGCGCTCACGCACCAGAGAGAGGACATCTGTCCCCAGCTGCCGGTAGGTGGAATCCGGAGTGGCAATGATCACCTTTCCAGCCGCAGACCAGACCCCCTTGAGACGGATGAACATCAGGTAGTGGTAAGCCACACCGTTGATGAGCCCATCGGCATCAACGACAGATAAATTGTTGCGCTGTGGAATCACATGAGCCGCAGCATCATCGTGAGATAATGGAGCTCCACCTTCTTTGCGCAGGATTTTCCACGCATTACAGTAAGGGACTAAAATTTTCAGAGACAGCGCATTTCCTGCCTGAAACTGCTGGATGTATTCAATTGCCATTGTAGAAACCCTACTGTCACGACTGTCATGGCAGCAGAAAAACACAACACCTCTGTTTAACTACACATCAATAATGTTGTATTATTGAGCAATGTTTGAGTACCCAGTTAATTTACAACAGGATGGAGATACTGTCTTGGCTACTTTTCCCGATGTGCCTGAAGCCATTACCTTTGGTGGTGATAAGCATGAGGCTCTACTTCAGGCGCGTGATGCGCTGGAGACTGCGCTTTCCATGTATGTGAGTGGTCGGCGTGATTTGCCGAATCCAAGCCCTGCTGAGGGTCGTCCTACGGTTCAACCAGATCCCCTGGAGTGTGCCAAGTTGGGGGTTTATGCAGCGATGCGCGAACAGGGGGTTCGCAAAGCGGAACTTGCTCGTCGGTTGCATTGGCATACGCCACAAGTGGATCGGTTATTGGATTTGGGGCATGCGTCAAAGTTTTCTCAGATAGAACAGGCAGCAGCCTCACTGGGTAAGAGAGTTGAGGTTCGTGTTGTTTGAGTTGCATTTTCGTTCAGGCACAATAGATATAATTGCCACAACTGTCGTGACCCTATAATCGGGGCATGGCTAGCTACAACCTACACGTTGACTTCACCCATCTCTATGCGGGGCTAGATGCCATTGGTCAGCAGGTCACCACCCACGTCCAGCAGATTGTGGCTGCGACAGCGCAGGAGGTTCATGCGCGATGGGCAAACGAGGTGATGCACGCCAAAGGGGTCTGGGTTAAAGAGAAAAAGGACTACGTTCACTCACTAGAGATCGCAAAGGTTCATGACCTCTATCATGAGGTGCACACCGAATACCACTACGCCGGGGAGATCGAGCGAGGGAGACCCGGCAAAGACCTGAAAAAGATGTTGCACACATCGCTGAAGGCGAGAGTGGCGAAAAACGGCAAAAATGCTGGGCAGCGTTATCTGATTATCCCGTTTCGGCACAACACACCGGGAAGCACCGCCCACGCACCCGCCATGCCAGACCTCGTCTACGCTCACGCAAAGAAGCTGATGCGCAGCAGGGTCACAGGACAGGGGAAGAGGATCAGCGGTACCGGAGCATTCAACATCAAAACCAGGAAGCCGATGCTGGTGGCGCAAAATAAGTACGATTGGGGCGGGCGGCTACCAGCCGGGATGACTCCGAAACTGAAGCCACATCACACCACCGACATCCATGCGGGCATGGTGAAGATGGGGAATAAGGGGCACTCGCAATATATGACGTTCCGGGTCATGGGGGAGTGGCAGACCAATAAGTGGCTGGTTCCACCAAAGCCCGGTCTATTTATTGCGCAGAAAGTCGCTGGGGAGATGAAACCTGCATTTGAAAAAGCAATGTCGGTTGCCGTTGAACAGATGATTTTCTGATTACGAAATCATTATAGCGGTCAGACTCATTTGTCCGTTTTTTGTGCTTCTCACAGATCCCAGAATGAACCCTGTAGGTGGCCTGGTAGTGTTTGCAGCCTTTGCATCGTTTTTTCATCGTCCGTATAGATCCCATTTGCGTAATACAACCCGCCGAGGAAGACGGGAACCTTTGTGATGTGGTCGGTCAGTGGGGAGCGACATCCAGACGAAATACTCCGGGTGCTGTCGTCCCGTAACTGAATAGGTGGTTCCGATCGGCGGGGGGAATTCATGCTCGATTATCCCGTTATCCAGAATCTTCGGTATCTCTCCATCACTGATATCACCGTTTGGCAGCAGCCAGAAGAGACGATCAATAGAGACCACAGGGAGACGCAACTGATCCCGCCGTCCTGATAGCAGGTTGATCGAAAACGGCTCGGTGCGATCTTGCATGACCACCCGATCACTACGTCCAATCTCATACAGCGCAGAGTCGGATGCAAGCACTAACACCAGATCCCCCGCATCCATCTGTCCAAACTCTTTCCATTGACGCAGGGTGTCACGCTCCGTAAGCGCAGCAGTACCATCCACAGCATCATCCCAGATATTCCCCTTGCCACCACAGTGACGACACTCAGGGTCTGCTGCAGAGGATTGTGGATTCACACAGGGGCACGCATAAGCCTTTCGCCAGCTGACGTTCTGCGCCACGTTATTGATCATATTATTAAACTTGCGCGGAGAAAAACGCATCAGGCAAAGACCATCCGTGGCCCGACAATTTGATCACGAAGATCATCAAGGCGCTTGTTGATCACATCCACCATCTTCCCGGAATCCAGGGAAAAGGACTGAGAGATACCATCGGCAGAGAGTGACCCCGACTGCGGAACCATTCCGCTATCAATGATCCTGACCATAGCGAGCTGCTTGATCAAGGCTGGAATATCTGGGTACCGGGTATGAATATCAGAGAGCCCCGCCTTGTAACGCACCCGAATAATGTGCGGAATTTCGTAACCGGAGGACATCGCTTGCAGCAGAAACATCGACATCCGACCATTGGCAACATCTGTGGATGGCAGAATGGTGATCGTGCCACCCGTCTGATCCAGCATGATCCAGGAATCGGGAACATCATAGACGGTGGTATGGGAGACAGGGTGAATCAGGGCGACACTGGAGACACTGATCACCGGGCGAATACGCAACCGCAACAACCCCCAATGCCCCGGAGAGAAGTAGCCAGGAGGCAGATCATAACCCGGTTCCTGCACCCATCGAACCCCATTCAGGTCATCAATCTCATCCTCAGAGGGAGGATGCGGAAAAACCTCAACCGGAGAGAGGGGCACAGTGAGTCGACGCTCTACCTCAGCCTCAGCCGCAAGAACCATCTCCTCTATGTAGCCATCGGCTACGGCAGAAAGGTCAACATAATCCTCGGACAGCAGCGGTATACGCTCGGTGCGAATCTCTTCAACAATCTTTGTTTCGGCAAAAATAGACATGATGTACTCCGTTCCTCAAGACATCACTCTACGGTCACGACTACACTACGAGGCATTGGTTCGATAGGAACGCAGATTCTGCGCAGGAGCCCCCTAATCACCTACGTTCTTTGCCTTGCCTACGTTCATGCCGATAAGATTTATCACTCTCAGCAACTTAGCAGCAATCAAGTCGTCAGACTTATTCGGCGTAAGTGCTGCAACCGCTGAGAATGCCCCAACAACCTGCAGCACAACATCCACGTACTGCCCATAACCGCCACCCATCATTAACTCAAACATATCCTCTCTCCTTTTATACCAATACCATCATTTGCCCGTACATCAGAATCGAACAGGTCAGACCGGGTACCTCATTACATAAAAACAGCAGTAAGATCGTATCTGTCATACGCCAAAAATCATCAAGATCACCAGGGATGCCACCGCGTACAACAGCCCAGTGACCAGGACTATAGTTACCGCAGCAAGCAGAGGGGCTTCCTTCGCTGACTGAATGCAGTCTTTTATCAGCTCTCTCATGCGCCACCTGACAGCAGGTGCATCATGGATGCAGCCACATACCCCAGCCCCGTGATCAAAGCCACATTCAGCGCTGCTAGAACGGGTGTCTCCCCCGCCACCGCAACACCCGCTTTTATTAGATTTCTCATCTCTTACCTATGACCCCGCTAAACTAAAACCCACCAATAACAGCAATGAAACCACCGAAATGATCAGCAGCATTACCTCTAACTCG
>JABHIC010000184.1 GCA_018671205.1 Gammaproteobacteria bacterium | reverse complement strand
ATTTTCACCCATGGCGGGCGTAAACCGACCGGAATCGATGCTATTGCGTGGTGCAAAAAGATGGTTGAGTATGGCGCAGGGGAGATTCTGCTCACCAGCATGGATCGTGATGGCACCAAACAGGGGTTTAACCTGCCACTGAACAGGGCGGTCAGTGAGGCGGTTTCGGTACCTCTGATCGCATCAGGAGGGGTCGGAAACCTGCAACATCTGGCGGATGGCGTGCTTCTGGGGGGGGCGGATGCCGTGCTGGCTGCCAGCATCTTCCACTTCGGAGAGTATACCGTAGGGGAGGCGAAAGCCTTTATGGCTGAACAGGGGATTGAGGTACGCTTATGAGTGAGGAGAGCCACTGGCTTGATCAGATTCGCTGGGATGGAGATGGACTGGTTCCGGTCATTGCCCAAGAGGCAGCAAGTGGTGATATTCTGATGTTTGCCTGGATGAACCGTGAGGCACTCCAGCTCAGCCGCGAGAGTGGCCATGCGGTCTACTGGTCTCGCTCCAGAAAACGCCTCTGGCATAAGGGGGAGGAGTCCGGGAACCAACAACAGATCCTCTCCATTCGTGTCGACTGTGATGAGGATGTCATTTTACTTAGCGTTGAACAGCGAGGTGGTATCGCCTGTCACACTGGACGACACAGCTGTTTTTACCGCCAGCTCAATGAGCAGCAACAGTGGGAGACCACCTCCGCAATACTCAAGTCTCCCGATGAGATGTATAAAAAGTGAGCCACTCGGTCACTCTACCCTCCACCCTTCTTGGTCTGGCACTTCTGCTGATCAGCACCATCGGTTATGCCGGAGGCAAGGAGACCGCAACCATCTGGTCAGCGGTACAGGTACTGGAGGATATTCTTGGTGAGCCCGCAGAGGAGTCCATTCCTGTCTCTCTACTCCAACAGGGGGATGGTGTGGTCATTCTGCCCGGAATGCTCAGTGTCGGCTGGGGGGTTGGACTCAGCCACGGTAGTGGAGTGATGCTGTTTCGCCGGGGGGAGAGCTGGAATGACCCCATCTTTGTGAATATGACCGGTGCCAGCTTCGGTTATCAGATCGGCGCCCAATCCAGCGACCTGATCCTCTCCTTCAAGCGCCCCAACTCTATCGACAGCCTGCTCAATGGTAAACTGACGCTGGGTGTGGATGCCGCCATTACTGCTGGCCCTATTGGACGGGATGCTAGCGTCGCCACCGATACAACACTGGATAGTGAGATCTACTCTTGGTCCAGAAGCCGGGGGCTATTTGTCGGTGTGGCGCTGGATGGCTCTGCACTAACGATTGATGAGGCTGCCAACGCCTCATTTTATGGAAAAATAGGTATCTTGGCCGAAGAGATTATCCGCCAACCGACCCTAAGCCGCTCCAGCGGAGTGCGTCGCCTAAAAGGGTTACTCAACCAGAAAGGTATAGGAGATCGGATCGATGAGTGAAATTCTCAGTCAACTCACAGAGGTGCTGGAGCAGCGGAAAGGGGCAGACCCAAAAGCCTCCTATGTCTCCCACCTCTACCACAAGGGGCTGGATACTATTCTAAAAAAGATTGGCGAGGAGGCCACCGAGACCGTCATCGCCGCCAAAGGGGGGGAGCGGGATCAGCTCGTCTATGAGATGGCAGACCTCTGGTTCCACTGTATGGTTCTGCTTGCCCAGCAGGAGATTCACCCCGATCAGGTGCTGGCAGAGCTGGAACGCCGTTTTGGGCTATCCGGCCATGAAGAGAAGGCCACAAGGTAACCACAACGTAGCAATGAGTCCGCAAGAAAAATTCAACGGTAGGAGAGTTCGTAGATGAACAGTACATGTCTATTCTGCAAGATGGTAGCGGGTGAGGTGCCTGCTGATGTAGTCTACGAGGACGATGAGATTCTGGTCTTTAGAGACCTCTACCCCAAGGCGGATGTCCACCTGTTAATGATCCCCAAGCAACATACCGATAGTCTGGCCACACTGACCTCGAACGAGGATGAACTGGTTGCGCGGATGATGCGAAAGTTGCCACAAATCGCACAAGACCAGGGGCTGGAACAGGGTTTCCGTACCATCATCAATACCGGCCCTGGTGGTGGACAGGTGGTCTTCCACCTCCATATCCATCTGCTTGGAGGAGATCAGCTGCCCGGATTTGGCTAAGAAATTGTTCCTGAAAATAGTCCAACTAAGCTCTTCAGACGGCTTTGTGCAAAAATGGCTATTTTCTGCTAACAACAGGGTTATAATCACCCGTTCTTTACATTAAGAGGCCTCTGGATAAGATCATAATCTTCCATAAGCCGATAATAATTAATTAATCATTAGTAACAAGGGAGTTGTTGTAATGGGCGTTGGAGGTATTGGAATCTGGCAGTTACTGATCATTCTGGTATTGGTCATCCTTATTTTCGGGACCAAGAAACTAAAAAATGTCGGGGGTGACCTCGGGGGTGCGATCAAGAGCTTCAAAAAAGCAGTCAAGGATGAAGGCGGTAAGGAGAGTACCGAAGAGCCCGCTCAACTCAGTCAGGCTGAAGAGCGCGTGATTGAGGGTGAAAAGGTCGAAGAGAAAGAGAAGGTCTGACGCAGTCTCGATTAATATCTCCGCTGGGGGGCTCCCCCCCTTCTATTTGGATCTTCATCTATGTTTGATATTGGGTTCTGGGAACTGGCTATCATTGGTATCGTCGCCCTGATTGTGGTTGGACCTGAGCGTATGCCTGGTCTCGCGCGTACGGCCGGAAAATGGTTTGGCAAAATCTCTCGTTTTATCGGCTCGGTTAAGGCCGACATTGATCGTGAATTGAAAGCGGATGAGATGAAAAAGATGATGGAGAAGCACGCCTCCAGCGTCGGTATCCATGAGGTGATCGAAGAGACCCAGACGGATATGAAGGAGCTTCAACAGGCAACAGAGCAGGTTGTTGCAGCAACCAACGAGGCCGCCAGAGAGACAGAGATCTCCTCGTCGACCACTCATCCCAGTGATGAACCACATCGATGAACCCTATCCATGAGTGAAACCGCTGCTCAAGAGACCACCGGGGAGCAACCTTTTGTCAGCCATCTGATTGAGCTGCGTGATCGACTTCTGCGCATTGTGCTCGCAATACTGATCCTTTTTCTTGGGCTGTTTGCCTTTGCCAACGATATCTACCACTACATCGCCACTCCATTGATGGAGCTGCTGCCTGAGGGACAGAGCATGGTGGCCACCGGGGTAATCTCCCCCTTTCTGACCCCCTTCAAACTGACGCTTGTTCTCTCCTTCTATATAGCAATCCCCTATATTCTCTATCAGGTCTGGGGCTTTATTGCACCCGGCCTTTATAAACATGAACGTCGCATGGTGCTTCCTCTGGCGGCCTCCAGTACCGCCCTCTTTTATATCGGCATGGCCTTTGCCTACTATGTGGTCTTTCCACTGATCTTCGCCTTTCTTACCACCACCGCTCCTGAGGGGGTCGAGGTGATGCCAGATATGAAGGATTATCTGGACTTTGTACTCAAACTATTTTTTGCTTTTGGGGTCGCTTTTGAGGTGCCCATTGCCACAATTCTGCTGGTCTGGATGGGGGCGACAACCCCGGATAAGCTACGTGAGAAGCGCCCCTATGTGATCGTTGGTGCTTTTGTGATCGGAATGCTGCTTACCCCTCCAGATATGATTTCACAGACGCTATTAGCCATCCCCATGTGGATTCTCTTCGAGGCAGGTATCCTTTTTGCCCCTCTCTTCATGCCTAAGAGTGATCACGAGCAGGACGACACCCCCCCTGATGATCCTAAAGAGCCTGAGGCGCCTCCCTCTGCCTCAACCTCCTCATCGACATCTCCTGCCGATACGACGGAAGCAGAGCCCGCTCTTACTGAGCATGAGATGGAGGCTGAGCTGGATCGAATTGAGAAAGAGGAGGATGCCGAAGAGCGGCTTGAACGAGAGGAGCGAGCCCGCAAAAAGGCACTGAAAGAGGCCGATAACATTCGCCTCGACCATTATGAGCCCCCAATCTCTGACCGTTATGAACCACTCAATGAGGAGAGTGAGCGTATGCTGGATGAGGAGCTGGATATGATGGATGGGGTAGTGGATTCCGACCCACCCTCAGAATCCGAGCGCAACTAATAGAGCATCATCCTAAGGTGCCTGCCCGAGAATCATAATGATTTTTACCTCAGGCAACCCTTCTTTTCTCTTGTCTCTCGATAGCCTGTTGCTGAAATAGCACTCTGAACTCCTCCGCCTCCTTGGGCAGGTGATCGGATAACCAACCACTCACATATTCCAGCAGAGGGTCAATCTGGTCTGCCGAGGGGGTTGCGATAAATCGGGTCAATTGATCAGAGATGTTGCCATGTTCCTCACGCTCCAGCTCAAGAAGGTCCGGATACTCCATTAGCATCCCCTCCTCAACAGAGAAATGGCTACCCATACGGTTCAGAATAGCTAGCAGATCAACCAGATATAACTTCCTGTCATAGATATCTTGGTGATAGCGTTCAATGACTTTGTTATACATTTCAACAATAGCATGATGCTCTTTATCCAACAGCGGGTGCCCCGTTCCATGCACAGCCTCGTCCCAGACAATCTTTTCCATTACGGTTCTCCTACTGGATCAATCCATTAATCCTAAATAGTGTATAGAGATAGGGCGTTTTCGGTATTACAGGATATCCTGAGGTCGTCCGGTAGGGAAGCAACCAGAAGACCATACAGAAAAACCCTTACTTTTGAAGGCGCGCCACATCTCTACTCTGCAATATTAAATTATACTAAAGTATACGGACAATTTCAACCCAAAATTCCAGCGCTACTAATCAGGAGCGCTCAGGCCATCCTCATGGATCAGGCTCTGACCTGTCATCTCTGTTGGTTTATCCAGCCCCATGATATGAAGTAGAGTCGGAGCAATGTCAGAGAGCGCTCCACTGGCCAGGGCCTCAACCTCGACTCGGTTACCCATATAAACCAACGGCACAGGGTTCATCGTATGCGCGGTGTGGGGCTGCCCTGTTTCGCGGTCACACATGGTCTCACTGTTACCGTGATCCGCTGTGACCAAGAGATCACCATTCACCTCTTGCACCGCAGCCACTACCTTCTCCAGGCAGTGATCCAGCGTCTCAATTGCCTCAATCGCGGCATTCAATTTTCCGGTATGGCCCACCATATCAGAGTTGGCAAAGTTACAGATGATGACATCGTACGCCCCTCCTCGAATCTCATCGACCAACCGCGAGGTCACCTCATAGGCACTCATCTCCGGCTGCAGGTCATAGGTCTGCACATCAGGAGAGCAGATCAAAAGTCGATCCTCAAAGGGGAAGGGCTCCTCTCTGCCCCCATTGAAGAAGAAGGTGACATGAGCATATTTTTCAGTCTCCGCAATCCTGAGCTGATGCAGTCCAAACTTAGAGATGTATTCAGCAAAAACATTATTAAGGCGAGCAGGAGGGAAGGCAACCGGGATGTCATACCCTTTTTTATATTCAGTCAGGGAGGTGACGGAGCCCAGCTTGGGCCAGAACTCACGGTTAAAGCCACTGAACTCTTCCATAATCAATGCCTCGGTGAGCTGTCGGGCCCGGTCTGAGCGATAGTTCATCAGCAGTACCGCATCACCATCCTCCATCTGTATCGCTGCCTCACCCGCTGTACGGATGACCGTGGCATCAACAAATTCATCACTCTCACCACGGGAATAGGCCATCTCCAGCGCCTCAATTGCACTACCGGCACTATGGGTGGCCACCCCTTCTACCATAGCACGATAAGATGCCTCCACCCGTTTCCAGCGTCGATCCCGGTCCATGGAGTAGTAACGCCCCACCACGGAGGCAAACTGTCCCACACCACACTGTTTGAATACGGCCTCCATCTTCTCAATAGAGAGGGTTGCGCTTCTTGGCGGGGTATCTCGACCATCCAGAAAAGCGTGGAGATAGATCTTTTTTGCCCCCCGCTCTGCGGCCATCTGCACAATAGAGTGGATATGCTCCTCATGGCTATGGACACCACCGGGAGAAAGTAGCCCGAGTACGTGGACCGACCGATTTAACTCAATCGCCTGATCAATCGGATCGACCAGAGTATGGTTGTTATAGAAGGAGTGGGTACGGATAGAGCGGCAGATGCGGGTATATTCCTGATAGACCACGCGCCCGGCCCCCAGATTAAGGTGACCCACCTCAGAATTGCCCATCTGATCCGCAGGCAGCCCCACCTCTGCACCATGCGTGGTGATGAGAGTGTGTGGATTCTCTGCCCACAGCTTGTCCCAATGGGGGGTTTTAGCCGCGGCAATGGCATTACAGTCGGGGGACTCCCGAACCCCCCAGCCATCCAGAATACAGAGAACTGCAGGACCACTTTTACCACTCATAAGAATTTGATGAATCTCGAAGTAGACATTGATCAGAATATTATATAATGTCACGCTATTAAGATGTGAATAAATCAACTCAAGGATAGAGGGGAACCACAAGCAATGCGTGAATCAACAACAGAGGATAGTGGAGAGTGTGACGATGTGTCAGGTTTACTGGGCAACGATGAGGATATTGATCGCGCATCCAGGTCACTGAAGGCAATGTCCCACCCGTTAAGGCTAAAAATTCTCTGCGTGCTGGGGAATAATGAGCTGAGCGTACAACAGATTGTGGATGCCGTAGGCACCTCACAGAGTAACATCTCACAACATCTATCTACCCTGCGCGATCGTGGAATTCTGGAATCCTATAAAGAGGCCAACCGGGTATTCTATATGGTAGGGGATAGCCGTACCCTCAAATTGATCGGGATAATGAAAGAGGTTTTCTGCCGCTGCTAAAGCGCTCTGTCAGGAGAGCTTATGGCTGTTCTGATGGATACGGTTCAGGCTATAATATCAGCCACTGACCAAACTCACCCCCTCCCCCTTTGTCACAATAATTTTGTTACAGGATATAAAATATGACTAGAGAATCAATGCTTCGAATTATGGCAGGTTTTTTTGTGCTTCTCTCTCTGGGGCTGGGAGCCGAGGGAAGTCCAATATTCCACCACAGTTACTGGCTCTGGTTCACCGCTTTTGTCGGACTCAACCTGTTTCAAAGTGGATTTACCGGTTTCTGCCTGCCTGAAAAGGTACTCACTTCGTTGAACATTGGCAGCCCCTGCAACTGGTCAGAGAGCAACGAAGAGAAGAGCTGATCACGAATAAAGGGTTTCTAATGCAAGATTTGTCGAGCTTTGCGGTCAACCACTGGGAGCTGGTTGCCGCTTTTATAATTACATTCATTATGCTGATCTTCAATATTTTTGGAGACCAACTGCGTGGATTTGAGTCCATCTCACCCGAGGCTGCGGTACGTATTCTGAATGGTGAAAATACCCTACTGCTGGATGTTCGTACCAAAGATGAGCTCAGTAAAGATGGAAAAATAGAGAATGCCTCCTATATTCCGCTCAATCAGCTTAAAGAGAAGATCGACTCCCTGGAGAACCACCGCTCCGATCCCGTTGTTGTGGTCTGCCGCTCCGGACAGCGCTCTGGTGTTGCCTGCTCACAGATGAAGAAGAACGGCTTCCAGAAGGTCTACAATCTCAAAGGTGGGGTTCTCTCCTGGAAGAGTGCAGGGCTCCCTGTCTCTTACTAATAAGGCCGTAGTAAAACAGAACCATCCAGAGGTCAAAATAAGATGCCAAAAATTGAGGTCTATTGCACACAAACTTGTCCCTATTGTCGTATGGCGGAGGCTCTACTGGATCGTAAGGGTGTGGATTATTCGAAGATCTTCATTGATGGAGACAGCGAAGCGTGGAGCCAAATGGAGGCTCGCAGCCATCGCAAAACGGTTCCACAGATTTTTATTGGAGAGCACCATGTGGGCGGCTTTGATGATCTCTCGGCCCTTAATGCCGCGGGTGAGCTTGACTCGTTACTAGAAGTATAAACGCCGTATCATTATGACCGGACCACTACATATTGTCTGTCCACACTGCGATAGCATCAATCGCCTACCTGCAGAGAAACTACACAACGGAGGTCAGTGTGGAAAGTGCCACCAGCCCCTCTTTAGCGGTGAACCTATCGCACTCCATCAGCGAAACTTCCAGCGCCATATCAACCGAAACGACATCCCGACCGTGGTAGATTTTTGGGCGAGTTGGTGTGGCCCTTGCAAAATGATGGCCCCTGTTTTCGCTCAGGCTGCGGCACAGTTACAGCCTAACTTTCGGCTCGTAAAAGTCAACACGGAAGAGAACCAGCCTCTTGCTGCACAGTACCAGATTCAGAGCATACCCACCCTGGCGATCTTCAAACACGGGAAAGAGCTGGCCCGTCAGCCCGGAGCAATGGGCTTACCTCAATTAATACAGTGGGTTAATGAGAATTCCTAGAAGAGTATTTATTCTCGCACCTCTCCTGCATACTCCAAAATTTTCAGACCAACCTACCCCCCTATTACAAACCCTAATTTATAAACGAGCACAATATAATGAGTGATGACGCAAACCAAGATGAGTCTCAGCAGACTTTCGAGATACAGAAAATTTACATCAAGGATGTCTCTTTTGAGTCACCAAAATCCCCATCCATCTTTCAGGAGAAGTGGGAACCCACCACCAACCTCCAGGTAGGCACAAGACATGGTCTCTTGGCTGACAACATCTATGAGGTTGTACTCAACCTTACTGCCACAGTCACCGTCAATGAGCAGACCACCTTCCTGGTTGAGATTCAACAGGCGGGCATCTTTACGGCCATCGGTTTTGAGGAGGATGCAATGGCACACCTGCTCGGCTCTTATGCCCCCAATATTCTCTTCCCTTATGCAAGAGAGGCTATCTCTGACCTCTCCACCAAAGGGGGCTTTCCTCCACTTCTGCTGGCTCCAATTAACTTTGATGCGCTCTTTGCACAGAACCAACAGAAAAAACAAGATGCCGCCGCTCAGGGTAATGCCGAGACCAAGCACTAACGTTTCATCACTACAATGAGCACCACTCACTCAAAACGGGTTGCCGTACTGGGTGCGGGCTCGTGGGGGACAGCGCTTGCCATTCAGTTGGCTCGTAACTCACATGCCGTTTCCCTCTGGGGGCACCGCGCTCAGGCGCTTAATAAAATTGAAGAGCAGCGTGAGAATCGCCGCTACCTTCCCGGTGTAACACTCCCAACATCGCTCTATATCGAGCCAGAAATTGGGCACGCCATCGAACGGGCAGAAGTGGTATTGATTGCAATTCCCAGCCACGTTTTTCGCCCCCTTTTAGAACAGCTGAAAAACCTCATCCGCCCAGATGTAATACTCATCTGGGCCACAAAAGGGGTCGAGCAGTCGAGTCACCTGCTGTTGCATCAGGTGATTGAGGAGGTGCTAGGCTCTGAGCAACCCAAGGCACTCCTCTCTGGCCCAACTTTTGCGAAAGAGGTTGCCAACGGGCTTCCTACCGCCGTTACCATTGCCTCAGATAGAAGCGCTACCGCCCAGACCGTTGCCAACATTTTCCATAGTGAGACTTTTCGCTGCTACACCAGTAGCGATCTCACCGCAGTGGAGATTGGTGGAGCCACAAAAAATATCCTTGCAATTGCAGCGGGAATTGCCGATGGCCTCGGTTTTGGTGCCAATACACGCGCCGCCTTGATGACACGTGGTCTCCATGAGCAGATGCAACTGGGTATCGCACTAGGTGGCAGCGCTGAAACTTTTATGGGTCTGAGCGGACTGGGTGATCTGGTTCTCACCTGCACCGATGACCAATCCCGTAATCGCCGCTTTGGCCTGGCGATTGGCCGTGGTCACTCCATTGAGCAGGCTGTAGGGGCGATTGGTCAGGTTGTTGAAGGAATTGGTGCGGCTCGCGAGGTCTCTGCAATAGCACACTCTTTAGGGATTGAAATGCCCATTATCGAACAGGTTGCGCTTGTGCTTCACCACAATAAGGCACCTCGTCAAGCGGTTCGTGACCTCCTTCAACGAGAGCGTAAATCCGAACATACCACTTACTGTAGCCCCTGCCACCCGGTCTGACGCAGCGCCTCATACAACACAACGGCCACCGCATTGGAGAGATTCATACTACGGCTCGCCCCAACCATCGGAATCCTGATACGCTGCTCTGCGGGTAGCTCCTCCCTCACCGTAACCGGCAACCCCCTCGTCTCTGGCCCGAACAGCAGGACATCTCCGCTCTGGTAATCGGGTCGGTCATGCGGCTGAAGTGCATGAGTGGTTGATGCAAAGATTCGTGTTGAATCAAATTGATTCAGGCACTGCTCTAGACTCTGATACTCCTGAATCTTCACAAATTCCAGATAGTCCAACCCCGCCCTTCGCAGCCGCTTCTCATCCATCTCAAAGCCGAGTGGGTGAATCAGATGAAGTTGCACCCCGGTATTGGCACAAAGACGTATAATGTTTCCAGTATTGGGTGCAATTTCCGGCTCAAACAGGACAATATTCACAAAAATTCTCGATGATTATTGAAAAATATATCATGGACAGACCCAGGGGCAGCAGAACCATGAGTAGACCTTCACTATCCGTTGATTTTTGTGGCTTATCGATGGCGTCACCTATTGTGCTTCTTTCTGGATGTGTCGGTTTTGGAGAGGAGTATACCCGCATTGAGGGGTATAGTAACCGTGAGGTGGGAGCCATCTGCCTGAAAGGGACGACCCTGGAACCGCGCCTGGGTAACACACCTCACCGGGTGATTGAGACCCCCGGCGGTATGATCAACTCCATCGGTCTGCAAAATCCGGGGGCACGAGCCGTCATTGATAAGATTCTTCCCCAGCTTGATTTCAGTGAAACCCGCTACATCGCCAATGTCTCAGGATCGAGTGTTGAGGAGTATGGTGAAATTACCCGGCTTTTTGATGACTCTCCGGTCGATGCCATTGAGGTCAATATCTCCTGCCCTAATGTAAAAGAGGGAGGGGCCGTTTTTGGTAATGATCCTGAGGTCTCAGCCCGTGTGGTAGAGATCTGTAGAGCAGCAACATCCAAACCACTCATTACCAAACTTTCACCCAACCAGACCGATATCGCCCATAACGCCCAACGCTGTATCAATGCAGGCACAGATGGCTTCGCGGTGATTAACACACTGATGGGGATGTCGATTGATATTCAGAGTCGGCGTCCCATCATTGGCAATAATCAGGGGGGGCTCTCCGGTCCCGCGATCAAACCCGTTGCCCTACTAAAGGTACATCAGGTCTATCAGGTCTGTAAGGCGCACAATATCCCGATCATTGGGCAGGGGGGAATCTCCTCCGCCGAGGATGCGATTGAATTTATCATTGCAGGGGCAACTACTGTCGGGGTGGGTACCGCACTATTCACTGATCCATTGATATGCGGCTCAATCAACCGCGGAATTCAGCACTACCTGGAGCAGCAGAAGATAGATTCCATCTCTGAGTTGGTGGGAACCCTTGAGCTCAACCAGGCTGCGCCTGCCACACCAGCCTGCGATTGTTAGCTCTCTTGTCCTATCCCCTTATTTACCTCCCATAAAAAAAGCCACCCCGAAGGGTGGCTTTTTTCTGATCCCGAAGGATCGTTCTATATCTGATCAGAGATCAACTTAGAACTTGTGGATCATACCGAAGTGAGTACCGTCAGCACCACTATCCTTGTCACGTGCACCAATCCATACTGCAGTACGCTTGCTCATTTTGTGAGAAAGCTTCAGAGAGGTTACATCGCTGTTTGCAGCATCTGCATCCAGGTGACCCAGCAGGATTACGTTGTTGCCCATGGTGTAATCTACGCGGTACATATTATCACGCTTGTCAGTTACATCATTATCAGCAGTCAGGAAAGAGAGCTTAGCATCACCCATCTTGTAGGTTGCGCCAATAGAGATTGTCTCCAATGGCAATGGTGCATTCTCAGCGTCCAGGTAAGCAGCCTTAACAGAGAGAGGACCATTGTCATAAGCAACCAAGATGTCAGTATGCTCAATCATGTCATCAGTAGCATCCATTGTGCCTGCAGCTGCAACATGAATACCATTAACTGTTGGTGAAATATAGGCAATTGCATTAACACGACCAGCATCAGTATTTGATGTCTCGATTCCGAGAGTACCTGCGCCATCATCCATTGACTGACCCATCACGCTCTGAGAAAGTGTCTCCATGCGGCCCAATACAACCGTACCAAAAGAACCCTTCAGACCCAACTTCTGATCCTTAGATCCACCAGCAGTAGCAGCACTACCACCCTCATCAGTATCGACAGTAATCTGTGCAAAAGCACTCATGCCGTTACCCAGATCCTCACTAGCCTTGAATGTGATGCTGTTATCAAAGCTAGGTGCCCAATCGCTAACGCCGTCAACATCAACAACAGTAACCTTAACCTGACCAGAGACAGATACATCAGCTATTGCAGCAGGAGCAGCAACAACAGTAGCGAGAGCAGCAGCAATTAAAGTCTT
>JABHIC010000018.1 GCA_018671205.1 Gammaproteobacteria bacterium | reverse complement strand
TGAATTACGTCCATAGTGTCCAAGATCAAGGCGAAGATCGCAGCCAATACCCCAGGGCACCTTCTCTTGCGCAAGCGCAATTCACCTTGTAGTAGGCTATTAGCAAGGTTTTCAACCGAGGAACGAGGTCGAGCAACGAAGATATTGGGCGCTATGGGCGTTAGGCATTTACACATGACTTATTCAGAGGTTCCTTAAGGATCCACAGAAAATTTAGGGGTGTTCAGTGATTCCTTAATGCAAGGGTATCTAGAAAAGGAGTCTTCATGCCTGCGAAGTCAGCCATCAACAACTCAATGTCCGCGTTAGAATGGAGTCTGTTAATTACACTCTCCATCTTATGGGGTGGTTCATTCTTCTTTAACGGTGTGGTCATTCGTGAGCTGCCAACCTTTACCATTGTTGGTGGTCGGGTGATTCTGGGAGCACTAACACTGTTGATTATGATGCGCATTATGGGCCTCAGGATGCCCTCTGATAGACATACCTGGATAGCCTTTTTCAACATGGGCCTTTTAAATAACGTTCTACCGTTTAGTTTGATCGTATGGGGGCAGACGCATGTTGCTTCTGGAGTAGCTTCAATCCTCAATGCAACCACGCCAATGTTTACCGTGATTGTTGCACACTGGTTGACTACGGATGAAAAAATAACCAAGAGGAGTTTGTTTGGGATAGGGTTTGGTTTTGCTGGTGTAGCTATCATGGTTGGTGGAGATGCTCTTCATGGATTGAGTTTCGATGTTTTAGCTCCCATCGCAATTCTTGGTGCGGCACTTTCCTATGCCTTTGCTGGAGTCTTTGGGCGCCGTTTCAAAACGATGGGGGTTTCTCCGATGGCAACAGCAACTGGACAGGTTATAGCCTCCAGCATATTGCTTGCACCTCTGGTGATGGTGGTAGACCAGCCTTGGAGGCTACCCATTCCGAGCCTTTCTGCCTGGGGGGCACTGGTTGGTCTTGCTACAGTATCTACGGCTCTGGCCTACATCATCTATTTCCGTGTTTTGGAAAGTGCTGGGGCCACAAACCTGTTGTTAGTTACCTTTCTTATTCCTGTCAGTGCGGTCTTGTTGGGTATTGGTTTTTTGGGTGAAGTACTGTTATCAAAGCACCTCTTGGGAATGGTGCTCATTAGTATAGGTCTGGTAGCAATTGATGGCCGACTTTGGGCTTTATTCAGCTCTCGGAAGCCAGTGAATAAGGTCCTGTAATGGCATCACTCATATGAACGGAAAGACAGATACAATACCAACGGACATACAGTTTCGGTTGACCACGTCATACAGTGTTGCAACGATTTGACATAGAGTGGCTATGCCTGCATCGTTGCGTCTTGCCTTGAACAGCTTGTGTGGTTCTGTACCCATCAAACCTATGTAGTGGTAAAAATGAATTGATCGATACACAGGAGACTGCAATGTAAAAGTGCCCTCTAAAGTGCCCTCTGATGAGGTTATATGGCTAAAAAGCGGTTACGGGAGATTGAAATATGAAAGATAAAAGTGTATTTGAGCAACTGGACTTTGATCCCGCAGATACAGAGAAGCTACGTCTCCAGTCCCCGCTTGCGACTGAGATAGAACGGTACATCAAGAATGAGAAAATGACTCAGGTAAATGCCACCAATACGCACCGTTCTATCCGCCCTCCCTTGATTAGCGCCAGCGTAGTGACGACTACTGAACGAGGGTTTCACCATTCACTACAACTGTTTACCCTAAGCCAATTCGGGCACCATGCTTAAGCTCGAGCAGGTCTGCAAGGTCTTCGGAGACCAGCCGAAACGGGCGCTGGAGTTACTCGATGCGGGAAAGAGCAAGGATGAGATCCTAGAGCAGACCGGCCAGACTCTCGGTGTGGTCAATGCCAGCTTCGAGGTTGAACAAGGAGAGATTTTTGTCATCATGGGGCTCTCTGGGTCCGGTAAATCGACCCTGGTTCGACTACTCAATCGGCTGATTGAGCCGAGCCGTGGCAAAATTTTGGTCAACGGGCGGGATATTGCCAAAATGGATCAGGAGGAGTTGCTGGAGCTGCGTCGGCGCGAGATGAGTATGGTATTCCAATCATTTGCACTGATGCCCCATATGACGGTACAGCAGAATGTTGCCTTTGGTCTGGAGCTGGGCGGTGTCGACTCGATGCAACGGGACCAGCGTGCTATTGAGGCGTTGCAGCAGGTGGGGCTTGAGGCGTGGGCCGAGAGCTATCCTGATGAGCTCTCCGGTGGAATGCAACAGCGTGTCGGTCTGGCGCGTGCCCTGGCCAACGACCCTGACATCATGTTGATGGATGAGGCCTTCTCTGCACTTGACCCGCTGATCCGTAGCGAAATGCAGGATGAGCTGCTCAAACTACAGGAAAAGAGTGATCGCACTATCATCTTTATCTCCCACGATCTCGATGAGGCGATGCGTATCGGTGACCGTATTGCGATCATGGAGGGCGGGCGCGTGGTGCAGGTGGGCACCTCGGAAGAGATTCTTCACAATCCTGCCGATGAGTATGTTCTCTCCTTCTTTCGTGGCGTTGATGTCTCCGCCGTTTATAGCGCTGCCGATGTGGCCCGCAAACGGCAGGTAACGGTGATTGAGCGGACTCAGAATGGTGAGGTACACCATGCCATACAGCGGCTGAAAGAGTATGATCGCAACCACGGATATGTAATTGACAAGGGACAACACTTCTGTGGCGTTGTCTCTGTTGAGTCTCTGGCTACTGAACTGAAGTGTGAGCATCCACAACTCCATAACGCCTATCTATCTGAGATAGAACCGCTGGCCGCTGAGGCCCCGCTGAGTGAGGTGATTGGCCCGATTGCTAACAGTCCCTGTGGTCTACCTGTGGTTGATCGTGAGCGCTGCTATCTAGGCACTATAACCAAGACATCTTTGCTGGAGATACTGGATCGGAATAATGGAAAGCTCTGACAATAACCCTTGGGGCGTCCCCGCTGAGACAATATTAGAAACAACTTCAGAAGCAGATGCCTCTCCCTGGGGTAGTGGTGAAATCGCCATTAGCAGTGAATCATGGCTTGATAGTGCCACTCCAGCCGCAGAGGTTGCGGCGCCAGAAACTGACTGGAGTCACCCCTTTCAGGGGGCAGTGGTTCCGCTTGGGGAGTGGGTTGACCTAGGGCTGGCATGGACGGTTGAGAACTTTCGTCCAATGTTCCAGGCAATACGCTGGCCTATTGATGCTACCCTGAAGGGGGTTGAAGGGACGTTACTCGCTACCCCAGACCTATTGATGCTGCTGATCATCGGCCTGCTGGCGTGGCAGGCGGGTGGACGACGGCTGGCGATTGGTTCAATCCTGTCAATGGTTACTATTGGCCTGATCGGTGCCTGGTCCGAGGCAATGATTACTTTATCGCTGGTCCTTACCTCGGTAATATTCTGTCTGCTAATGGGGTTGCCGACCGGCATCTGGATCGCCCGTAGTGAAAGGGCAAACACCATCATGCGCCCGATACTCGATGCAATGCAGACCACACCCGCCTTTGTCTATCTGGTACCGGTGGTGATGCTGTTCGGTATTGGCAATGTCCCCGGTGTTGTGGTCACCATCGTCTTTGCGCTGCCACCGCTGATCCGCCTCACCAGCCTCGGCATCCGTCAAGTACCCGAAGACCTGGTGGAAGCGGCACGCTCTTTTGGCGCATCACCACGTCAACTGCTGTTCCGGGTGCAGCTGCCACTGGCGATGCCGACCATTATGGCAGGCATCAATCAGACACTGATGTTAGCGCTCTCTATGGTGGTGATCGCCTCAATGATCGCTGTGGGTGGTCTTGGGCAGATGGTACTGCGTGGCATTGGTCGGCTCGATATGGGGCTGGCGACCATTGGTGGTCTCAGTATCGTGCTGCTGGCAATCATGCTCGACCGCATCACACAGTCAATGGGAATTGAGAGACGCGAGAAAGGGGTGCGTCACTGGTATCAGACCGGGCCTGTCGGTGCTCTCCGTACTTTACTGAAACGAAAATAAAACTTACGACTACAAGGAGTTATTTATGAATCTTATTCAATCGGCAAAGTGTTCCCTGATGGGCGCAGTGCTCACTTTTACCATCAGCAGTAGTGCTTTCGCACAGCTGCCAGGTAGCGGCATTACCGTTCAGCCGGGTCAAATAAATGTTGATGGAGAGAACTTCCAGACCATCATTGTAATGAAAGGGTTGGAGAGGCTGGGATATGACGTTAAACCGGTGCAGAATGCCAAATATCCTGCACTCCACATCGCTGCGGCCAATGGTGATATCACCTTTATAGCAGACCACTGGTATCCTCTCCATACCGCTTTTTTTGATAAGGCAGGGGGAGGCGAAAAGCTCTCTCGTGGTGAGGCTATGATTTCAAACTGCGCACAGGGCTATTTGATCGACAAGAAGACTGCCGACCAGTATGGCATCACAAATATTGGTCAACTAAAAGACCCTGAGATTGCCGAACTGTTTGATGCCGACAATGATGGTAAGGCAGATCTCGCTGGTTGTCCTCCGGGTTGGGGTTGTGAGCGTGTGATCGAGCACCAGCTCGACACTTTCAAGCTACGTGACACCATTCACCATAATCAGGGGACCTATTCCGCTATTATTGCCGACACCATCACCCGCTACAGGGAGGGCCAGCCGGTACTCTACTACACCTGGACCCCTTACTGGGTCAGTGGTGTACTGGTGCCAGGTAAGGATGTGGTCTGGATTGAGGTCCCTTTCTCTGCATTGCCGGATAACCGCACCACCGACACCACACTCTCAAACGGCAAGAACTACGGCTTTGAGGTTAATGGTCAATACATCGTTGCCAATAAAAGCTTTGTGGAAAATAACCCGGCTGCAGCCAAACTGTTCGAGCTGGTTCGAGTCTCCCCCAATGCCATCTCTGCACAGAACCTGAAAATGCAGGAAAAGGGGGAAGGCACCTGGGAGGCCTCAGTGCGCCATGCGGATGCATGGATTCGTGCCAACCAAAAGACCTTTGAGGGTTGGATTGAAAAGGCGATAGCTGCCGCACGTTAAAAGACCAAAGCGTCTTTGGAGTACAAAAAAGCCCCGATACCGAAGTATCGAGGCCAACCTCAAAGAGGGAAATATGGCTAAATTCAGCTTTTCCGCAGTAGGCTCTCTGCTTTCGAGTGCTAGAGGTTAGTGATTGTCCTTATTGAGCAGAAGGTGCTACTGGAGCAGTTGGGTAGTAAGCAGGAGCAGACTCAGTACGCAGGTCACTGTTGCCCTTCATGAGAGTATTCTGCGCAGCATCCATATCAGCCTG
>JABHIC010000183.1 GCA_018671205.1 Gammaproteobacteria bacterium | reverse complement strand
GCAAAGACCCGCTCAATCATCTGCCGTTCGTCATGCTCAATAGTCCCCTCTTTCTCTCCATGTCCCGCCATATTAATCAGTTCGGAACGGGTCACCACCGGATCGGTACGATCTCCCGCCAGACGATGCACCCAGTCCGTAAAGAGAGAGAAGAGCCAGACCAGTGGGCTCAGTAGCCACATCAACACCATCAATATCGGTGCCACCGTCAGGGAGATTCGCTCGGCATAGCGGGTGGCCAGGGTTTTCGGGGTAATCTCACCAAAGATCAGAATGAGCACGGTCAACACCCCAACCGCAACTCCCGGCCCCATCGCCCCAAACCAGCGAGTAGCCAGTACAGTGGCCATTGCAGAGGCTCCGATATTAACCAGATTATTACCAATCAAAATCGTGATCAGCATCCGTGAGGAGTCGTGTTTGAGTTGACTGAGGGCATAAGCGCCCCGTTTCTTCTCTGCCAGCAACCCCTCTACTCGCCCTTTGGAGAGGGCAATCAGAGCGGTCTCTGCCCCGGAAAAGAAGCCGGAGAGGAGAAGGAGCAGCAGTAGATAGAGGAGGTTATCCATCAGATGGACTCACGCCCCGACCCGGTCTTTCATCTGAGAGAGCAGGTTTCTGGCCCCATTGGAGGAGATCTGCTGCCTCGCCTGTTTAATAGAGACCCAGCGCCGACTGCGTTTACGCTCACTCCAATTAGATGGCTTCAGGGTTCGGGTTACACTCATCGGGTAGAGGGTGATGGTACAAACGCTACCCCACTTGTAGTGGTAATAGTGACCGAGAGGGGATTTTTTGACCTTCCCCTTAACACCGCCCTCTTCCAGGGCCTCATGTTCGGCCGATACCTGAGGGCTCCATTGCGGCTCGATCCCCCCTTTGGGGAAGAGCCAGCGATCCCCTTTGGTAGAGGAGATGATAAGTACTTCCAGACGCCCTTTACGGGTGCGGTATGGGATAACGCCAGACTGCTGAGAGAGCCATCCAGAGATCCCCTTGGAGGGGTCCGGCTCTCTATCAAGGAGTCGGTTAGAGAGGCTGATGACCTTGTTGGCCAGTTTTTGGGGGCGAGTAATTGATAATAGCTTCCCTTTTCCCTGACCAATTTTCGCCCAATCACCGCCGATGGATAGATGTGCTATTGCTGCCGCTGGGAGTAACTTTCCCCCCTTGGAAGAGCTAACTCTGGCTCCGGTGAGCCAACAGAGAAAGGCCTCCAACCCCGGATTATGACCGACAATCAGTACCCGCTTAGCCGACTTGGGGATCTCCTGTAACAACGCACGAAAGCTCTTTGTCCCCGCCTCATAGAGGGTGGAGTCAAACAGCACCCCTGTACTCTGCTCCAAAACATGGGAGTTCGCAGCTCTGATCATCTGCTTGCAACAGTTCTCTGCGCTGCTTTTGGCTCGCAGGGCTGGCGAGCTGATCACCCAGTCGGGCACCATCCCCTGCTGCTGTAGCCAAACCCCCATCTGGTGGGTCTCTCGCACCCCCCGCTGGCTCAATGGGCAATCAAAATCGGTCGTTTTAACGGAGGTGGCACCCGATTTCCCGCTCCGCATCAGCAATATTTCTCTTTTCATCCCCCCTATTCTACAGGTTCTACCCGTATTTTTTCAATTACCCGCCGATTAGCCTGCTCCACGGTAAAACGGTATCCAAGCTCTTCGACCAACTCTCCAACCTCCGGAATATGGCGTAGACGTACCATCATGAAGCCACCCAGAGTGTGGAACTCTATCGAAGGGAGGGTGATCCCCAGCGTCTCATTAAGCAGAGAGATGGATACCCGACCATCCATCAGGTAACTCTCCTCATCCATCATCTCAAAGATACGCTGCGGGCGGGGAAGATACTCCTCAAAGTCATAACCCACATCAATCTCCCCCACCACCTCCTCCAGGATATCCTCAATGGTGATCATTCCGGTAGCTGAACCAAACTCATCCACCACAATCGCCATATGGTCCTCCCGCTCACGTAGTATAGGGAGCAGGGTATCGATGGTCTGGTAGGGTGAAACGTAGTAAGCCGGTTGAACAAAACTCTTCAGCTCGCGCTCAGACAGTGAAGGATCGAGCAGATCCCAGGTAGTGAGGGTAGCGATCCCAATAATATTGCTGACATTGCGCTTATAGACCGGTAGTCGGTTATAACCTCGTCCTCGCACCAGTACCATTGCATCCTCGATATCACGGGTGCGGTGAATGGCAACCATTTCAGCCACCGGCACCATCGCCTCCCCTACCGTGGTCTCGGAAAAACGGATGACGCGCTTGATTCTCTCTCGATCAAACACATCCACATTGGCTCCCCGGTCAGCCATCTCCACCACCGTGCGAATCTGCTCTCGGGTCATGTACCCCCCCTGCTCCGTACTCCCCCCAACCAGACGTACAGCAATTCGGGCAATGCGGGAAAAGAGAAAGATCAGTGGAGAGAAGAGCCAGGAGAAGAAGCGTAGTGGAAAAACCACCAACGGGGAGAGCTCGTCAGATTTTTGCTGAAAGATACTCTTGGGAACAATTTCACCGAAAATCAGCAGAATGGGGGTGAAGAGCAGAAAAGCGTAGAGGTCGCCCAGCTCACCAAATGCATCCATCATCCACATGGTACCCATGGTGGTAAAAACAATGGTGGCGATATTGGTACCGACCAGCGTGGTTCCCAGCAGTACATCAGGGGTTTTGAATAGTTTTAACACTAGCCCCGCCCCTTTGTCACCCTGTCTTGCCCGGTGGTGCAGGTGCATCTTGTCGGAGTTGACAAGTGCAATCTCAGAGCCAGAGAAAAACCCTTTCAGCAGCAAAAAAAAGAGCATCAACAAAATTACTTCTAATATATTCATTTTATTAAGTCACTTTTATCATCTAAATTATCATTGT
>JABHIC010000182.1 GCA_018671205.1 Gammaproteobacteria bacterium | reverse complement strand
GAGCCCCGGCTCCACTGTCAGCACCATACCCGGTTCCAGTAGTCGCCACTTCCCACCCACCTGATAGCACCCCACATCATGGACATCCATCCCTAGCCAGTGGCCGGTCTGGTGCATATAGAAAGGCTTGTACTTCTCCTCCTTGATCAGCTGCTTGAGATCACCCTTGAGGATTTTCAACGTAATCAACCCCTGAGTAATCACCCGCACAGCGGCTCGATGAGGGGCATCCCAGCGCCGTCCCGGTCGTACCTGACGAATGGCGGCCTGCTGTGCTTTCAATACCAGCTCATAGAGTTGACGCTGAGGGAGAGAAAAGTGCCCATTGATGGGAAAGGTTCGGGTCACATCCGCCGCATACCCCGCCCACTCTGCCCCCGCATCAATCAGTACCAGCTCCCCCTCCTGTAGTGGATCACTGTTGCGAATGTAGTGCAGTGTGCAGCCATTATTGCCACCGGCAACGATTGAGTCGTAGGCCACGGTACGGCACCCTTGCTGACTGAATTCGTGGAGGATCTCTCCCTCCAGCTGCCCCTCTGTCATTCCGGGTCGGCAGACTTTCATCGCGCGTTGATGGGCCGATGCAGTAATCGCCACCGCCTTTCTCATCATCCTCAACTCATCCGCTGATTTGTACAGGCGCATCTCATGCAGCAGTGGATCTAATGCATGGACACTCTGGGGGAAGCGCACCCCGGCACGATTACGCATCCGGAACTGGTGAAGCTGACAGAGAATAGAGGACTCCTGTGGGGAGGATGCCCCCAGATTGAAATAGAGATGATCCACGCCAGTGAGTAGCCCAGGCAACTTTTCTGACCACTTTTCTATTGGCCATGCCTCATCTGCACCCCACTCGGAGCGGGCCCGCTCACTACCGATATGCGCCCCCACCCACTGCTCCATCTGGGGGTTACGCTCCTGGCAAAAGAGCATCCAGCGCCGCCTCTTACCCTCTCTCTTCAGGACCAATACCGCCGTTGGCTCGGCAAAGCCCGTCAGGTAGAAGAAGTCACTCCCAGGGTGGTAAGGGTACTCCACATCTCGGTTTCGAATCGACGGGGCGGCTGCCGGCAGAATCACCACCGAATGACTCTCCAGCTGCTGCATAAACTGGCTGCGGCGTACTGCGAAAGTAGTGGCGCTGATCATCCCAGGATCATACAACGGGTTGATCTGTGGGCGGGTGGGACTCCTCATAGAGCAGCATGGCCCCCATACGCAGATGCTCAACTACCTCGATAAAACTCATCTCCGCCTCTTGCTCCTCAGCAAACGTCTCTTCATCGAGTGAGACTCTGGAGATCTCCATCAGATCCTGTAGAAACTCCCGCTCCACCTCAGAGGCGCTGGCTGATCGCGTTGCTGCAGCCAGACCCACCCCGTAGAGAAACCCCTCACACCAGGCTGCCACAGCCTCTGTCCTGCGCTGCAGGCTCTCCTCCTCTTCTGGCAGCAGCAGTTGAAACTGCAGCTCCCCGGCATGAAGCTGTTGCTGAACTCGCCCCAATAAGTGGGCAATCAACGTTACATCATCACGTACCTGCAGGTTAGCCTCATCCCTCTCCCCAATCAATCTCTTTAACCACTCCATCTCTCCACTCTGCTGTTGCGTGGCGAGATGCCCACAAAAGGTTCCCTGTAGCTCTGCCCCCTCCATAGTGAGCGATAGACGCTGCAGTGCATCGGTGACTGCCTGATAGCTGATCTCGTTCACCCTAGAGTCCTCGATTGAGCGCAAAAAAGGCGCGTGAGGGGGTTAAGGCCTTGTGTGGACTTTTGTGATTCCAGCATCATCAGGAGTCACCTGCGGAATAGGGACTCTGATCCAGCATTCTCAGAATCGCCGCTCGCTGAAAGGGCTTCTGCAGAAAGAGCCAGCGCTCCCCCAGCGCCTGGGTCAGCTCATCCTCCAGGTAGTCATAGTAGGCACTGACAAAGATAATCTGAATTTCAGCATCGATCTCCCTTAGCTGAATAGCGGTCTGTAACCCATTCATCCCCGGCGGCATCCGCATATCAAGAAAGGCGTGGGTAAAAGCAGCACCCTCTTGTATCGCCTGCTGTGCGGCATGTACCGCATCAACGCCCTGGCTCACCAGTGTTGCCTCCCAACCCGCTTCCGCGAGCGGTTCATCCTCTATCATCAGGTCACCAATAAGATCATCCAGTATCGCCAGGTCTGGATCCAGATGATCGTCAGGCTCGTCCTCCTCCACCCCAAAAATCATCCGGTAATGTTCCAACACCCCCTGATCATCATCTGCCACCACAATTCTCGGCTTATGATCACTCATCTTCACTCTCGGCTCTAGACTGCTCTCGATGATCTACTTTTGGCAACACCAGACGCATCGTGACCCCCTGATCTTTGCCCTCACTCTCCACCCCTATACTGCCATGAATACTGTTGATAAAGTTTGCTGCGGAGTGGAGCCCGTAGCCACTCCCATAATTTTTTGAGGTATAGCCGTGGGTGAATATTTTCTGTTGAAACTCTGACTCAATTCCACACCCATTATCATTCAGGATAAGCTCAATCTCACTCTCGTTCAGCTCTCTGACCTCGATGGTCACCTTCCCTACATGGTCGGGCTCACCACTCCTTCGGTCGACAATCGCCTCGACACTATTTTTGACCAGATTCAACAGCATCTGAATAGCTGGATTTCTGGGGATGGTCAACTCCAGCTGGGGAGGGCATATAATCTCCAGCGCGATCTCATATTTATCAAATTTATCCTGAATCAACTGCAGGCTATCTTTCAGCATGGTCTGGAAATTAAACCGGCTGGCATTGATCTCCAGCTTCGAAGAGGAGCGATAGACATTGATGATCTCTCCGATATGGAAGATCCCCTTATCCATCTTATCCAGCTGCCCCTGAATCCCCTCTGTTCCAGAGTGACGCTTGATTGCCGGTGCGATCAATCCTAACCCTTTGATCACCGACTCTATCTCCAGCGTTCCATCCTCTGTCCGGTCATGCATCAGATGAACCGAACGGGCAATCTTATCCAGCCCTTTCAGCAGGTGGCTGCTTTTTTCTATACTACCCCGCATGCCGGTTACCACATTACCAATGTTATGCAGAATGGTTGCACTCATCTCTGCAATCCCCGACTGAAAGGCGTTGTACTGCTCCGCTTTCTCCAGCTGCTCCCGCACCACCATCTCCTCCTTCAACTTCTGGTTGGCGACCTGAAGCTCAGCCGTACGTGATTCAACCAGCTGCTCCAGATGATCTCTGTGCTGCTCCAGCTCGGCTGTGCGCTCTGAGACCAACTGCTCCAGCGAGGTCTGGTAGCTATGCAGGTCATCCAGCAAGCGGCTCATCGCGTTATGGACCAATGCGATCTCCATACTCGCAGAGGTGGAGAGTTTAGGTAGTTGGGAGGGTTTTCCGCCAACCTCCCACACCCTCAGCGACTCCGCTAGAACATGGAGCGGCTTGAGGTAGTGAGCCAGCACTATCAATAAAACCATCGAGAGGGCGATGGTCAGCAGAGAGAGCTGTAGAAGGCTATCTCGCGCCTCACGATTGAGCAGATCAAAAAATTCCCGGCTGTAATAGAGGGTGACCACCCCCAACATCTCTCTCGCCTCCCCAGATGAGAAGAGGATCGCCTCAGAGACAAAGGGGTGCTCACTCTCTGCCTCTGCAGGCAGATGCCTCCGCCCCCAGCGCTGACCATCCGCCGCCTCAATCAATAGCCCATCCAGTAATAGATGGCCGGTAACCGGATTCTCTATCAGCCCTAACTGGCTCACCAACAGCTGCACCTGCTCCTCTCCAGACTGAACGGCATTGGAGATCACCGGCAGATAGGCCTGCAACAAGACATCCGCCTTGGTCTGCTCACTCTCCAGCATTTGTGGAATAATCAGCCGCTGCTGATAGAGATAGATAGCGGCATGGATAGAGACCCCCATCAACAGCACCAGCAGCGCCACCCGAACCACTAACCGTTTGCTATAGGATGTAGTATTCAACATAAGGGTTACTCAACCGTACGGCTCATCCGCTTCAGGACTGCATTAATCTCCAGCCCCGCCCGATCCAGACTACTCAGGTTGAGAAAGGGGCGGATCTTGGCGCGCACATCCAACCCGACCATCGCTCCCGCCTCGACATCCCCCTCAAAGGAGGAGAAGAGTAGTGCTCCCCGATCCACCGCAATGCGGGATACCTCCTGGAGTGCGGCATCATCGATTTTCTCGGTCAAAAACAGTCCAATTCCCTGCCTCTGTGCCAATACATCCATCGCCACCGCCTCCACAATAACCTGGCGACGATTGATCTTTTTAGTCGACTTTCTCAGCTTGCTCGCCAACTTTTCCGCTCTGGAGCTATTATTCTGATAGACCAGTAACAGGAGATAGGCATCTGATTGTGGTTGATCCGCCGCCCCCCCCTTGGTGACCGAGAGAATATTGGGAAAGAGATTCAGCCCCACCAGTACCCGATGCGGTATCGCCTCATCCGCAAGTGCCGCGGTGGCCGCAGGCAGCAGTACCAGCCACAACAGAAGAGAAGCTGTTGTGGCTCTGAGTATCAGAAAAGGGTGTTGAGCTACTCTCATCACTAGCGGATGCTATCGCCTCGATCAAAAGCGGCGTGATAGCCGTAGCCACCAGGTCCGCCCCTGTTGTGGATAGTCTGCCAGGTAGGTGGACGCTGCCGCCGGGTAGACCACCTCATCATCCAGCAGGTTGCGCACCCCGGCACGCAGGGTCATCTCTGTAGAGAAGAGATCTTCCCAGTTACCACTCAGATCAACTGTCTGGAACCCCTCCAGATCAGGGCGTGGGTCAGCCACATCCCGGTTGCGATCACCAACATGACGCAGGTGGGCCGTATAGGTCTCTCCTCTGGTAGGCTGCCAGGTCAGGTTCAGGTTGGCCAACCAGTCGGGTGCCCCTTCCAGCGCATGGCTATCCTCCTCATCCTCGGTCTCGATCCAGCTCAGATTCCCATCCAGCTTCCAGTCACTGTTAATCACCTGCTCTGCCTCCAGCTCAACCCCCCTGTGCCACCCCGCACCACTGTTCTCATATTGACTGGTAACTCCATCTTTATGGATCAGGTTCTCAAAACTGGAGTAGAAAAGAGTCGTACGAAGAGAACGGTCCCTCTCTTTATGGATATGGCTCACCTCCCAGGTCTGAATGGTCTCCCCCTGCAACCCCAGGTTCCCATTGACCACGGGGTTATTCATCGTATAGAGCTCATTAAAAGAGGGGGGACGGAATGCCTCCGCATATTGTGCCTTGAGGATGTTCTCCTCATCCAGCTCATATAGTACCGAGAGGCTGGGGGTGGTGGAGTCACCCATATCACTGTAGTGGTCCAGGCGTCCTCCCAGCGTCACGGTCAATTGCTCACTGAACGCATACTGATTCTGTAGATAGAGGCTGGAGATGGTACGGCTCGCATCCTCTTTAACCAGATTCTGCGCACCGGTATAGGTCTGCTCTGGAGCAGGAACCTGCAACACCGGGGCTCCCGCAGGAAGAAGTGCGCAGGAAACCACATTAACCGCTGGCAGGGTGAGCGGGTTGATACACTGGTCGGGAATATAGTTGATCTGCTGCGACACATCCTCAATGGCAACATCCGCATAATGGAGCCCAAACAGCAGTCGATTATTCTCAAGCTCCTCCCAGACAAACTCCAGGTTGGCATCATAGCGCTCCTCACGGTAGTCAATATTCGCAACCCGCCCCTCCGCATAGAGCCCTAAAAACCCAGGTCTTGCCTCATAGAGATCATCCATATCAAATCCCCCATAAGAGTAGTCCAGCTGCCACTCTGCCGAGAGCGTCTCCGAGAGGCTGAAGGGGTGGGTCAGATCCAGTTTCAATAACTCATCCTTCACCACCACCTCCTCTGACGCTGGAGGAAGCCGGTCACCAAGACCAAACTGGTCCCCTTTCCCATTTTCCATATAGTGTGCCTCCAGCCGGGTCTCTCCAATCGAGAGATTCAGGAAGGTACTCATAAACTCCCTGTGGGTATTCAGTGTGCCACTGTCCCCCCCTTTATCCACCCCTGAATTGTGAGCGGATCCATCACTCCCCTTGGCAGAGAAATTGATACTCAGCTCCACCTCATCCGCCAGGGTGTGGCTGAAGCCCCCCCCCACAACCGGGCTATTATAGCGACTGAATCCAACGAACCCCCGGTTCTCTCCCACATGGGTAATCACATTGACCACACCACTAAAGGCATACTCCCCATAGAGCACTGAACCGGGACCACGGATTACCTCAATCCGCTCCACCTGCTCAATTGGTAGGTTCATCAGGTGCGGCGCGGCCACCGCAAAGTTCCCATTGACCGCATGACCATTGAGCAT
>JABHIC010000181.1 GCA_018671205.1 Gammaproteobacteria bacterium | reverse complement strand
TGACAGCTTCACCTTCAAGGTCAGTGACGGCAGCGTGGGCTCCAATACCGCCACCGTTACCGTAACCATAGCCGCCGTTAATGATGCCCCGATCGCCGCTGATGGCACCCTTGCCATTAGCGAAGACAGCAGTGCCGTAACGGGCAACCTGTCGGCCACCGACCAGGATGGGGATAGTCTGAGCTACACCTTCGTCACCCAACCCACCAAAGGCGCACTGACCCTCACCGATAGCGCCAGTGGGGCCTACAGCTACACCCCGAATGCCAATGAAAACGGCAGTGACAGCTTCACCTTCAAGGTCAGTGATGGCAGCGTAGACTCCAATATCGCCACCGTTACCGTAACCATAGCCGCCGTTAATGATGCCCCCACAGCAGATGCAGGGGTTGATCAGAGCGATTATGAGGGCACCACAATCCAACTCAATGCTACGGCAACTGACCCGGAAAATGATACCCTGAGCTACCAATGGAGTGAGATCACTACACACAACATCACCCTGATCGACGCCAATACCCAAAACAGCACCTTTACCACACCCGATATAACCGAAGAGACGCTACTAACCTTTCAGCTAATCGTTACTGATAGCCATGATGCTAGTGTAGTGGACCAGATAACCATCACACTCCTCCCCCTACCCATAATCAACCATACACCAGCTACCACCCTTGAAGGGGATAGCGGCAGCAGTAACGCCTCCCACACCATCACCCTCAGTAACACCAGTACAGAAACGGTCACCGTTGACTACACCACCGCCACTACCGGCAGCGCCACGGCAGCAGTCGACTACACCCACACCACCGGAACCCTCACCTTCAATGCTGGAGAGAGCAGTCAAACCATCCTTATTCCCATCCTCGGCGATACTCTGGATGAGAGCAATGAGAGCTACAGCCTTACCCTCAGCAACCCTACTAATGCAGAGATCGGTACCACAACCGCCAGCGGCACCATCACCGATAATGATCCGGAGCCAACCCTCAGCTTCACCACCTCCAGTAGCAGTGCCATAGAGGACAGTGGCGTGCAGACCATCACCCTCCAGCTCGATACCCCCAGCGGGCTTAATGTATCTATCCCCTACACCTTGAATGGAACCGCCACAGCAACTGCGGACTACACCATCAGCCCCGCCAGCCCGTTAACCCTCAATGCCGGGGAGGGTACGGCCACCCTGACCATTACCCCGATAGAAGATCAAACGGCAGAGGGGGATGAAACCCTTATCATCGCCTTGGGTACCCCCACCTACGCCACCCTCGGCACCCCCAGCAGTTACACTCTGACCCTTGCGGACCCATCCGCGCAGCTCAATGACACCGGCATCACCTGGGGCGGTACCTACCCCTCTGGAAACAACAGCGGCTGTAGTGGAGAGACCATCGGTGCACAGGACTGTTCTCACGGTAGAGACACCACCCACAATGATGACAGTGACGGTCATGCGGGTTTCAGCTTTACCAAGCTCGATAGTAGTGGTAGAAGCCTCTCGGCCAGTGCTACGGACTGGAGCTGTATCAAAGATAATGTAACCGGGTTGATCTGGGAGAAAAAAACCGATGACGGTACCATTCATGACAAGGGCAATAGCTACCGTTGGGGAGGGGTAAGCGCAATCGGCAAAGACCATACCGAGGCAGAGGGAACCTACTATGATGACTGGGATACGCTGGTGAATGGGGCCAACAGTGAACCACTCTGTGGTTATAGTGACTGGCGGGTGCCCTCTCGTGGAGAGCTGCGCTCTATTGCGGATAACAGTAGAGTCAGTCCGGCAATGGATGCAGACTATTTCCCCAATAGTGGATCGGCGTGGTTTTGGTCGTCTTCGCCCTATGCCAATAATAGTAACGGCGCATGGGCTTTCAGTTTCAGCTATGGGGTCGATAGCTACCACGGCCGGGCCAATGACTATCATGTTCGGTTGGTGCGTGGCGGACAGTGAATTTTCTTTTTTCTTTTTTTTCATGGAATAGTTGAGTAGTCAATGAGCGCAAAATTCCCCATCTATCGAGATGCCAACACCCTGTTGATTCAGATCGAACAGGCGGTGCGTGGTTTTCCCCGCTACCATAAATATACCATCGGTACCGAGCTGCGTACCCAGGCCATGCGGGTAGTTCGCCTCCTCTCCAGAGCAATCAAACAGAGTGACGGACGGCACACTTGGGTAAAGCGAGCCCACGATGCGGTAGATGACCTCAAGATTCA
>JABHIC010000180.1 GCA_018671205.1 Gammaproteobacteria bacterium | reverse complement strand
CTCCCGCGCAAAACACTGGATCATCTACACCTTCTTGAGCGGGTAGTCAGTGGTGAGACCCTTCCCAATGAAGTGATAGTAGATAAACAATAGTAATAGTTACCAACCAAGGAATAGCAATCCATGAAGGAGCAAGGGATGCAGAGTCATGATGGGTGCCATACGGAGCCTGCTTTGTCTGGAAAGACGGAGATGGGCTGGGACAATAACTCAGACAATAATTCGGGGAACAAGCGTCCGGGAGGTAATGATCCGTGGGGCGGAGGGGGGAATAATAACCAGCAGCCTCCTGATCTTGATGAGGTGGTGAAGAAGCTGCAAGAGTCACTGTCCCAGATCTTTGGAGGAGGAAAGGGGAAGAGAGGGGGCAAAGGGCCTCGCTCGATAGACCCCTCTGACAAGACCCCGAACGGGGGGAATGGTGTAAAGATTGGTCTGGGCACGCTGTTTGGTCTATTGGCAGCGATCTGGCTGCTCTCTGGAATTTACATTGTGGATCCCGCTGAGCGCGGAGTGGAGCTCTATTTTGGGAAGTATTTTGATACCACCATGCCGGGACCACACTGGGTTCCCCCCTATCCTGTTGCACAGGTAGAGAAGGTGAATGTGGAAGAGATCCGCAATATAGAGATTGGCTACCGTTCTCGTGGTGGAACACAGTCGGTCGGTTCTGTGCCGCGTGAGTCTCTGATGCTGACCAAAGATGAAAATATCATCGATATCAAATTTGCGGTGCAGTATCGGGTCAAGGATGCCAAGAACTACCTCTTTAGTGTTCTCAACCCGGATGAGACCCTGCGTCAGGCCACCGAGAGTGCGGTACGTGATGTGATTGGTAAGAGTAATATGGACCACGTACTGACGGCGGGGCGTGCCGATATCGCCTCCCGTTCCCGTGATCTGATTCAGGAAATTGCTGACCGTTATAGCACTGGACTTGAGGTGACCACGGTCAATATGCAGGATGCACAGCCACCCGATCAGGTGCAGGGATCTTTTGCCGATGTAGTCAAGGCGCGTGAGGACAAGCAGCGTTTAATCAACGAGTCAGAGGCCTACAGTAATGACCTGTTACCGAGAGCGCGTGGTGCCTCGGCACGTATCATTGCAGAGGCAGAAGCGTATCGTGAGAAGGTGATAGTGAAGGCCGATGGTGAGGCCTCACGTTTTACCCAGGTGTTGGTTGAGTATGAGAGAGCGCCCGAGGTGACCCGCAAGCGTATCTATATTGATACGATGGAGAAGGTACTCTCTCGCTCCAGTAAGGTGATGGTTGATGTGGATGGCGGCAATAGTCTGCTCTATCTGCCACTTGACAAGATGGTGAATCGCTCATCCGCAAACCGACCTGCCATTGAGCACAAGGCTCTATCCGGGGGGGGGAGTAGTGCCCAGAGTAAGAGCAGCAGTTCACGTTCCGACCCGCGTAGCAGAGGCCGATAGAGAATAGAGATCATGAATAGAATAAAAGTAGTTGTTGGGGCAGTCGCGTTGGCTTTGGTTGTGCTCTCGATGTCGGCCTTTATTGTCGATGAGCGTGAACTGGCGATCAAGTTCCGGTTGGGAAAGATTGCCGAGGTGGATTACCCACCAGGGCTCCATTTTCAGATACCGCTTGTTAATAACGTACGTAAATTTGATAAGCGAATCCAGACCCTGGACGCAGACCCAGAACGTTACCTGACCCTGGAGAAGAAGAATGTACAGGTCGACTCCTTTGTTAAATGGCGTATTGGTAATGTAGAGACCTTCTTTAAATCAGTGGGAGGAGATATCTGGGTAGCCAATCAGCGTCTTTCGCAGGTGGTTAAGGATGGGTTGCGCGGTGAGTTTGGTAAACGCTCGGTACAAGAGGTTATCTCGGGTGAGCGTGATGAGATCATGGCTGCCATTACCGAAATTGCTGCTCGTCAGGCGATGGACTTCGGGATTGATGTGGTTGATGTACGGATTAAGCGTGTCGACCTGCCGCAAGAGGTAAGTAACTCGGTATTCCGCAGGATGGAGGCAGAGCGTGACCGAATTGCCAAGGAGTTCCGTTCAGAGGGGCATGAGGCCGCAGAGCGGATTCGTGCAGAGGCGGATCGCCAACGCACCGTGATTGTGGCTGAGGCAACCAAAAAATCAGAGGAGATGCGCGGTGAGGGGGATGCCAAGGCTTCCGAGACCTATGCTAATGCGTATGGTAAAAACCCGGAGTTTTACGCCTTCTATCGCAGTCTGAGTGCTTATGAGACGACCTTTCAAAACCAAGGGGACCTGTTGGTTCTGGAGCCTGATAGTGAGTTCTTTCAGTACTTCAATGGCAAGCAGACACCCTAGCCCACTCTGCTCGATAGCATGGTATGGAGTGGTCTGACCTGTTTGCGGCGATAGCCCTGGTGCTGGTATTTGAGGGGCTATTACCGGCCCTCAACCCGGAAGGATGGCGAGAGACGATGGCGCGACTCGCCGGTATGGAGAATGAACAACTCAGAAGAATGGGGCTGATTAGCATGATTGTGGGTGCTGCCCGCTCTATCTGGTAAGAATGTCATGAATAGTGAAATGAAAAGTGTACCCGTCTCATTAGAGCACTGGCGGCTCCCCGATGGGGTGGAAGAGCTACTGCCAGCAGAGGTGGTCGAGATTGAGGCGCTTCGTCGAGGCGTATTGGATCTGTTTCATAGCTGGGGTTACGAGACCGTGATTCCTCCACTTATTGAGTATCTGGAGTCGCTCCTGACCGGTAGTGGAAATGAGCTGGATCTTCAGACTTTCAAGCTGACGGATCAGTTGACGGGCCGGATGATGGGGGTGAGAGCCGATATGACCCCACAGGTGGCCCGTATTGATGCCCACCGTCTTAACCGTGAGGGGCCGGTTCGTCTCTGTTATCTTGGCTCGGTACTCCGTACCCGTCCGATCATCTCTGGTGCCACCCGCAGCCCGATACAGGTGGGAGCAGAACTCTATGGACATCGTGGGATAGAGAGTGATCTGGAGGTGATGGGGCTGATGCTGGAGATGCTCAAGCAGGCGGGTCATACCTCCATCGTGCTTGATTTAGGTCATGTGGGCATCTATCGTGGCCTGGTTGAAGAGGCGGGGCTGGATGACCAGCAGCAGAAACTGCTTAATGGTGCTCTGCGGCGTAAGGCCACGCAAGAGGTTCGTGAGATCGTAGCGGCCACAGTGGATGATGCAGTTCTGCAACAGACGCTGATTGAGTTGATGGATCTGAATGGTGGGGTAGAGGTACTGCAAAGAGCCAAACATCTGGCTCCCTCAATCCAGGGTGCGGTGCATATGTTGGAGCAGATTGCGGCTGTGGCACAACAGCAGCAGTGGGGGGTAGAGCTCCACTTTGATCTCGCAGAGTTGCGGGGATATGACTACCATACCGGGGTACTGTTTGCCGCCTATGTGCCCGGTAAGGGCGATGCAGTGGCGCAGGGGGGGCGTTATGATAATGTCGGTGCAGTCTTTGGACGTGCCCGCCCAGCCACAGGTTTCAGTGCAGATCTTAAGAATCTCGTTGCAATCAGTCAGCCACAGAACTATCCTCCCCCAGCGATTTTTGCCCCATATGGCGACTCGGCTGAACTACATCAGGAGATTGGGCGTTTGCGTCAGTCGGGGGAGCGGGTAGTGGTAGAGTTGCCGGGACAACGGCAACAGGCCGAAGAGATGGGATGTGACCGAAAATTGGTCCAGAATGGAGTGAGCTGGATCGTAGAGACCGTATAACCCTGTCTCTTCGCACCTTTGCGTGAGACTGCAGTTTGTTTTTCAGGAATTAAAAAGATGGCTAAAAACGTAGTAATTATTGGCTCCCAATGGGGAGATGAAGGCAAAGGCAAGGTGGTGGATCTGTTGACTGACCGTGCTGCTGCCGTGGTTCGTTTTCAGGGAGGGCATAATGCGGGACATACCCTGGTGATTGAAGGCGAGACTACGGTTCTTCACCTAATCCCCTCCGGTATTCTGCGTGATAATGTCACCTGTTATATCGGCAATGGAGTGGTGTTGGCACCTGATGCGTTGTTGAGTGAGATTAAAATGTTGGAGGCGCGTGGTATCCCGGCCCGTGAGCGACTTCGTCTGAGTGAGGCCTGCCCGCTAATTCTCCCCTACCATATCGCACTGGATCAGGCGCGTGAGGTGGCTCGTGGCAAGAAGGCGATTGGTACCACTGGGCGTGGAATTGGTCCAGCCTATGAGGATAAGGTCTCCCGTCGGGGAATCCGTCTGGGAGATCTGTTAGATGAGGCACGTTTTACCGATCGTCTGAGAGAGGTGATGGCCTATCATAACTTTGCTCTGGAGCACTACTTCAAGGCCGAAACGGTCGATTATCAAGAGGTGCTGGAGAGCTCACTGGAGATGGCGGAGGCGTTGCGCCCAATGGCCACAGATGTGACTGAGGAGCTGTTTCAGCTCTATGAGGACGATAAAGGCATTCTCTTCGAAGGGGCGCAGGGTACCTTGCTTGATATCGACCACGGGACCTATCCCTATGTCACCTCCTCAACAGTGACGGCGGGTGGTGCCTCTGCCGGTAGCGGTGTTGGGCCCCGTTATATGGACTATATTCTGGGGATTACCAAGGCCTACACCACACGAGTCGGGGCAGGGCCGTTCCCGACAGAGCTCTATGATGGGGATGGTCTGCTTGATTCGAGTGGTCAGCATATGGCAGAAAAAGGACGTGAGTTCGGTGCCACCACCGGGCGGGCGCGTCGTTGTGGCTGGTTTGATGCGGTTGCACTGCGCCGTGCGGTTCAGGTCAACAGCTTTACCGGCCTCTGTATTACCAAACTGGATGTGCTGGATGGGCTGGAGCAGCTGAAAATCTGTACCGGCTACCGGGTGGATGGAGAGACCTGTAGCGCTCCCCCTATCGGTGCAGATGCCTATGAGGCGTGTGAACCAGTTTATGAAGAGATGGCCGGGTGGAGTGAATCTACTCTGGGAGCGAAAAATTATGATGCGCTACCCGAGAATGCCAAGGCCTATCTAGAGCGACTGGCCGTACTTTGTGGGGTGCCGATTGATATTGTCTCAACCGGGCCCGACAGAGAAGAGACGATTGTTCTCAACCACCCTTTTCAGTAGGTTTCTTGGTTCCTTAGCCTCTTTTGCCACGCTCTCTCTGGGGGGAGAGATCTCTGACTCTATTCTTTGACAGCTTCCTGCGCAGCTGGTGGGACGGAGGGGGTGGAAAGGGGGTCTCCTCGCCACGGAAATAGAGGAGGTCTGCCTTGGGTTTGGCTGCACTGGTAGCGAAGGTTATACCAGACTGTGGTGCCGGGGAGTGTGTCCTCAATCATTGAGCCGGCATGTGAGTCAGAGTGAACGGTTGTATAGGCACCATCATCAGCGACCTTACAGCGCTTGTAGGCTGCATTCAGACAGCCGGAGGGGCTGCCCTGACACTTGATTTGATAGATCGCCTGACCATTGTGGGTGGTGTTGGTGACGCAGCCGCTGAGTCCAAAGGTGACTCCAAGCGCAAGTAGGGGGAGGAGCGATATTTTCATAGGAAGAGTCTACGCCATTCGAGCCGCTAGATACAAAACATCCTCTCCCGATGACTCTAGCTTCAGGAGAGAATAGTAACCATGTTTGCGATCAGGACAAAATAGGCCACTGCAAAAGTGGTAATAGTGAATAGCGTGGAGCTTGTGCTGATGGTTGCGTCATAAGAGAGTATTTTTTTGATTGTATTCACTGACCGTCTCCAGTTGATTGTATGCAGTATCTATCGTCAATTAATGTGTGATTCGGTGAATATATATGCAATACCTGCGCCATATTATTCTGTTATTCACATCGATAGATAAGGGTTCTCAATACTGGATAGGTGGAGCTAGAGCCCCCCTACGGGGGGGGGCAACTCGTGTTCAACTGAGGATTTTAGGTTCAATCGAGGGTTACGGGATTATGATGATCTGAGCCGGATCAATGCGGCGGCTGCCAAAACGACGGAGTGGGCCATGATGAGTCCAAAGCCATAGTTGGGGTAGGAGTAAGTGGCAAACTGAGCCACTTTACCGACACCAAATACGGTAGGCATAAAGGGCTTCACGGTGAATGCCCCCATTTCGCTGAGGTGGTGGCCGAACCACCAGAGCCATCCGGCATAGTCCATGATAAAGAAGAGGGGGAGTGCCATCGGTACCAGGATTAGAACCCAGGTAAAGATCCTCTCCATCTTCCAGAGACCAAAGATAATCAGAGCCATTGCGGCGAGTAGGCCACCGAAGACAATGTTGGTGATACTCATCATCAGTTCAGTACGCTCAATGTCGGTCATTCCCACCTTACTGGCCATTACATTGCATCGTGCCAAAAACTCGCTCTGCTGCTGTTCTGCACTCATCGAGGCGCCACTCTGGATCAGGTCATACATCTCATGGAAGGTAGACATGATTGCAGCAGTAGCACCGGCATTCACCAGTAGATCGTTCAGCTCCTCAAAGGGGCGCTGTTGGGTGGCATAGAGATCCACATAGTTCATCTTGGTGGCATAGCTTTTACAGTCGACCCCCACCGAGGGGAAGTAGCGGGCCAGAGCCTCCTCATAACTGGCCCGGATCGCGTCTGTTCCACTCCACTGCTGAATCTCATCCGGCTTGAGCTGCATGGTACTCATCAGGTCATCACGATAGGGGGCCGATTGTAGATTGAGCCCCCCTTCGGTATAGAGGGTAGTGTAAGTCCAGCTCGCAATAGCCAGAGAACCTGCACTGATTAGCAGGATTCGATGTCTGTTGTTGGGGAGTGCAAAAGCAATGATCATCAGCCCCAGTAGGGCAAATACAAAGGGGGAGACCGCACGCTCTATCGGAGCCCCGGCAGCAATCGGATACATTCCTACATAGTGGTTAATCGCATCCATCTCATGTTTGCAATTGAGTGCCTCCTCCTCAAATTTCTCCTCAGAGACCACTTTCTGGCAGCCATTATCCACCTTGTTGACATGGAAATGGATGCGAATCCCCTGTGGGAAGGCCGCCTCCGGGTATTGGGGAGCCTTGAGAGAGACCCACCAGATCGGGCTATAGAAGATAGAGATCAGAAGCCCAAGAGCGACCAGAGAGAGGGTGCCGATCATCAGGTTCTGTTTGGCGGGGGAGAGGGACATCGGAAAGCTCCTGTGTTATTCAGGTAAGGGAGCCTCTGATCAGGTCTGTGCGAATTGAATCATGACTTGTGCAGAGGTTCCTAAGTAGTGGGTCATTGTTTCGACCACTTCAGGGAAGTTGAAACCGCCCCTCAATGAGGGGCGGCAGGTGGGAAGGTTAGTCGTAATCCGGGTTGATCCAGCCAACGGGAGCCAGATCTTCTTTAGGTACCGGTATTTGTGACACATAATCGATCACCGCTCTCATATCGGCATCACTGAATCCGGCAATCTGCTTCACCATGTCGGGGTTGGCATTACGGCGTTTACCATCACGAATCCACTCAAACTGACGTAGCATGTAGGCATAGTGCTGTCCCTGAATCTTGGGGTAAAACTTCTCTTGATTACCTTCTCCCGCCTCACCGTGACACTGGATGCAGTTGGCTTTATAGAGCTTCTCTCCGTGGGCCAGATTATCTCCATCCCCTTTACCGTTGTTGGGGTTCATTGGAAGTTTGGCGATATAGTCGGTTACATCGGCAATCGCCTGTTCATCTCCAATAGATTCCGGCAGTGCAAAGGGGTACATGGTGGGGTTGTCACGGTTGAGTGCGCGAATGTCGGCGAGCTGTTTAATCAGTACATTCTTGTGCTGTCCCGCAAGCTGAGGGAAGGTGCCGTTGGCCATGCCCCACCCCTCCAGTAGATGGCAGGCAGAGCAGACCTCATAGACCTCGATGCCATTTTCACGGTCTGGAGTCAGCGTCATGGCCACACCTTGTTCACCACCACCCTCATTCCAGGCTGAATAGGTGGTTCCGCTGAGGGTGGCCGCAACTAATGCTGCGGCCGCTATGATTGAGGTTGATTTTTTCATAAATAGATTTCTCCAGCTTGTTTGGGTAGAGGAGGTGTTGTTATGGCTGTTGGGCTACTTCAGGCTGGAGAGCCAGTCAGCAATCTCGCCCATCTCTGCCTCATTGACCAGCCCCATGACCCCCTGCATCGCAGCGGCCATACCATTGTTGCGCGCACCCGATTTAATGTCTTTCATCTGGTTGAGGGCGTAATCTCTGTTCTGCCCGGCCAGTTTTGGATAGAGAGGGAGGAGGGGGGTCTTGGCATCTTTCCCGTGGCAGGACCAGCAGGTCTTGGCGCTATAGAGTGCTGCACCATCAGCCGATGCAGAGGTAGACAGGGCCGATAGCAGTACGATGGAGGAGGTGAGTAGTATGGTTTTATTCAATTTCATCTGTATTTCCTTAGTAATTATTTTGTCAGTGGCAGATCAGCAATAGCCGGGAGGTTATTATTGAGGAGCTACATAAAAAGGGGGAGAGTTGTTGCTCTCCCCCTTATTCCATTTTCTGGATTGATGGTTACTTTAGCTGTGGGTTATTTCACAACCTTGGCACCATGCTCTTCCAGATAGGTCTTGGCACGCAGACCGATGTCTGCTGCTTTAACCTGATACTGCCACCACTGTCCAGCCTGCAGAGTTGCATTCTGGAAGTCATTGCTTTTGGCTGACTCTTCAGCCTTCTTGCGCCAGGTCTCAGCGAAGCCTAACTGATCCACCGCATCCTCAACCAGTGCAACCACTGGAGTGAAGTCGGTGTAGTTGGTGCTGGTGATGTAACCTACAACGCTGTCGATAATGGCCTGCGTATCCAGATTGGTCTGGTACTGCTTGTCATAATCTCCCTTGCTATAGATTGTGCCATCCACAATCTTACCGCTAGCCGCCTTGTAGCCTTTAGGTTTGACCAGCAGATAACCTTCCATCTCCAGGTGAAGTGCTGAGCAGAACTCGGTGCAGTAATAAGGGAAGACCCCCTCTGTATCCGCTATAAAGGTGGCAGAAACAGTCTTGCCTGGCTCGATAGAGAGGTTGACGTTGGTACCATTAAGCGCAAAGCCGTGGGTCTCATCCTCAGCACGCTCCAGATTGGTAAGGTGAATGATGACCTTGTCACCAACTTCAGCCTCAATTGTCTCTGGAGTAATGTGTGAACGGATCACAGTACCGAATACCTCAACCGTGCAGTTATCACCCTCACAGCTACGAACGGTCTTTTCACGACCCGCGCGTGCCTTGAATGGGGAGCGTTTGTCAGCACGGCTATTCCAGCCTGACTTATAACGAATGCCTGGTTTCAGCTTGTCTGCCTTGATCGCAACGACATAGTGCGGTTCGCCCAGTGGCAGTGGCATATCATAGAGCAGCTCCATTTTGTCACCCCGGATATCAATCAGCTGGTGATTTTGTGGGTGCAGAGGGCCGACAGGATTGAAACGATCAATTGCCAGCTTATTCAGAGAGACCAGATATTTTCCATCTGGAGAGGCAGAATCACCCTCCATAGCGACTAGGTGTCCAATGTTGTAGTGGATGGAGAGCTTATCGAGTACTTCCCCCTTACAGTAGTCCCACTTCGTTACCTGAGAATCCACATAGATTGAGGTATAGACCGTACAGGGCTTGGAGTCGTACTGAGTATGCAGTGGACCGAGGCCAACCTGTACCTGTTTGTGAAGTGCATCCTGTAGCGAGACAACAGGGATTCCATAAGGGTCGTGCGCCTCATAGTTACCCTTATTGTGTGCGGCCATCATCTTCTCGAAACTGTAGACATAGGCATGGCTATCGAGCTTGCCGGAGACAATCAGATGGCTGCCGTCTGGAGAGACGTCCACACCATGCGGGCTCTTGGGCTCAGGCACCAGGAATAGCGCCTTGTTCTTGACCATGGTCTCCATAGAGAGAACGTCCATGCCATTGATGGGCTTACCCTTCCCGGCCTTGAACAGCTCGGAGGCCTTCTTCCAGTTAATTGCATGGAGGAAGTCGGTATCTTTTTGGGAACAACCGGCCTCATACGGAGGACGACCCTTCTCAATACCGCCGACATAACGCTCAGAACAGAAAGAGTTGGTGAAAGACCAGCCATCACTGACAAACTTACCGGCATCAGAGAGATCCTGACTATAGGGTGGAAGCTCTACGGTAAAGGATTGGGCTGGGTCAATACGTCCCTTCTCTTTATCAAATGCCCAATAAGTGACACCACCACGGTAGCGATCATTGAACTGTTCCAGAGGAACATACTCATTCTCAAATGGGGCAGGGTACTGTGCGGCCTCGATAATGTAGTCAGTGTTTGGGGTAACGAAGGCACCACCGTGCTCATTGTTGAAATGGGGGTTAACGACAATCTGTTTGGTTTCAAAATCATGCAGATCAATTACAGCTATACGAGGGTTGGCTTTGTCATTGATAAATAGATACTTTCCGTTGTACTCGCCCTCAGTCTCAGAGAATGCGGGGTGGTGAGTATCACCAAAGCGGATCTCTTTTCCGTTGATGTTTCCATCAGCCAATACCGCTTTAGACTCATCATCAAAACCATATCCTTGCCAAGGCTCCGGGGTAAATACACCGATATACTTGAGGATACGCATGGATGGAATACCATAAACGATCACCTGTCCACTCTGACCACCAGAGCTGAAGGCAAGGTATTCATCACGTCCACCGGAAGGGGTATAGGTTTTAGCTGCCGCCAGCAAATCCTTCTGTGTGAGACCGCGTTCTTTCATTACATCGTCCAGCGTGGAGGACCACGCAGCACCGCCAGTGCCGAGAGATAGACCGATGGCAACGGCCATAGTAAGCGTCTTTTTTATCATAGGTTATTGACTCCATTGTTATTTTTGGTTTCATGGCCCTTTGGGAGAAAGGTCATGAGAGGGGATTGTATTACTAATATGAATTTCGTGCTAGGGCAGATTTAGTGTAGTTTTGATATGCGAGTATCATTAGTCTCCACTGAAATAATTAAATAAAATCAATCGGTTATTTGTTTTGGATGCCCGGATTGTACAATCACTTTTCATAAGTAGGTGATTCAGTAGGGGTTTTTTATACGGAGTAAGGCTCAAAATCTGCATAATTTTTGTCTGGAATAGTATTGACAGATTAAAGGGCAAGGATCCAAACTTTAATGAGATGAATATTGAATGGAATAAATAGTGTGGAGCAGATTCTTCAAAAGCTCTCGCACCAGCTTCTGGAGAGGGGGTGGAAGGTGGCTGCTGCCGAGTCCTGTACGGGGGGGTGGATTGCCAAGCTGTTGACCGACCTGCCGGGTAGTACAGCCTGGTTCGAACGTGGTTTCGTAACCTACTCTAATGAGGCGAAGGTGGATATGTTGGGACTCTCTGCAGCGACCCTGCAGCAGCATGGGGCGGTGAGTGAGGCGACCGTAAAAGAGATGGTTGCGGGTGCTCTGGATCACAGTCATGCGGATCTTGCGGTGGCTGTGAGTGGTATTGCAGGGCCATCCGGGGGCAGTGTCGATAAGCCGGTGGGGTTGGTCTGGTTTGGTTGGCAGAGGCGTGATGGCCGCTGTCACTGCGAGTCCAGGCAGTTTGAGGGGGGGCGTGATGCAGTACGGGCGCAGACGGTGTGGGTTGCGCTGAAAGGGTTGAGTGATTTTTGTGAAACATAGGCTCTTTTTTGCGTTGGAGCCACCACCGCCTGTGCGTGAGATATTGAGTCAGATCAAGAGTGCCTCTGCTCGGGGTAATCAGGGGCGCACAGTGGACTGTGCAAATCTCCATCTGACACTTCAGTTCTTAGGCGGGGTAGTGGATGAGCAGATTGAGCGATTGGAAGAGGTGGCAACCCAGCTACAGACGGAACCTTTTTTGCTAACGCTGGATCAGTTTGGCCACTGGGATCATCCCCGTATTCTCTGGCTGGGGCCGCTGATTACCCCGGTTCCACTGTTGGCGCTACAGGCAGGGTTGGAGACGGCCCTGATTCAACAGTGTGGTTTTGTGCCAGAAGCGAGGCGTTATCGTCCCCATGTGACACTCATGCGCAAGGTGGATAAGGTTGAGACGTTGCCACAGATTGAGCCACTGACGTGGCCGGTAGATCAATTTTCGTTGATGGAGTCGCTCTCATCCCCCGCGGGGGTAGTGTATAAAACGCTGAACCAGTGGCCCTTATCGACTAAATAGCCACTAAAACGGGTTGGGTGTGTCCTGTTTTTTATGGGATAATTTCGCGTTTTCCTACTCTTGAAACGAAACCGAAACGAAATGGACGATAATCGTAAAAAGGCATTACAGGCGGCACTGGGGCAGATCGAGCGACAGTTTGGCAAGGGTTCGGTGATGCGTATGGGGGATGATAATGCTCAGCATGATATTGATGTGGTCTCCACGGGGTCACTGGGGCTTGATGTTGCCTTGGGGGTTGGTGGCCTGCCGCGCGGTCGTGTAGTAGAGATCTATGGCCCGGAGTCCTCAGGTAAGACAACACTCACCCTGCATGCAGTGGCTGAGATGCAAAAGCTTGGTGGTACTGCCGCCTTTATTGATGCAGAACACGCTCTCGACCCGATCTATGCGGGTAAACTGGGGGTTAATATCGATGACCTGCTGGTATCACAGCCCGATACCGGTGAGCAGGCGCTAGAGATTACCGACATGCTGGTGCGTTCCGGTGCGGTCGATGTTGTGGTGATTGACTCCGTTGCGGCGCTGACCCCGAAGGCTGAGCTGGAGGGGGATATGGGCGACACCCATGTGGGTCTGCAGGCACGCTTGATGTCTCAGGCACTGCGTAAACTCACTGCTAATATCAAACGCTCGAATACCTTGGTGATCTTCATCAACCAGATTCGAATGAAGATTGGGGTGATGTTTGGTAGCCCTGAGACCACTACCGGTGGCAACGCCCTCAAATTCTACGCCTCGGTTCGTCTCGACATTCGCCGCATCGGTGCGATTAAGAAAGGGGATGAGATTCTCGGTAACGATACCCGGGTCAAGGTGGTGAAAAACAAGGTGGCACCACCGTTTAAACAGGTTACTTTCGATATTCTCTATGGAGAGGGGATTTCGCGAGAAGGTGAGATTATCGATTTGGGGGTTGAGCAAGGGATTGTCAAGAAGTCGGGTGCCTGGTATAGCTATGGTAGTGAGCGTATTGGGCAGGGTAAAGATAATGTCCGTCAGTTCCTGAAAGAGCACCCTGATATGGCCAGGGAGATCGAACAGCAGGTTCGGGAGAAACTGCTACCTGACTCTCAACAGTCAAACAGACAGAACCGGGACAGTGATAAAGAGTCAGAGTGAGGCCTGGAACCGGGCGCTGGATCTGCTCTCCCGGCGAGAACACTCCGTGCTGGAGCTGAGTCGAAAGCTACGCAGTAAAGGGGCTGAAGAGGGGTGGATCGACCCGCTACTGGAGCGGTTGGTCGAAGAGGGGTGGCTGAGTGAGACCCGTTTTGCCGAGAGCTTTACTCGCTCACGGGTGGCAAAAGGGGTAGGCCCCTACCGTATTCGCCGTGAACTACAGGAGCGGGGAGTGGCAGAGTACGATATTGAGCAGGCAATAGCCCCCTTTGCGGCGGATTGGGAGCGGATTGCCATTATGGTAAAAGAGAAGAAATTTGGAACGGAGCCCGCGGAAGAGTTTCGTGAACGTGCCAGGCAGCAGCGTTTTCTGCAATATCGAGGGTTTACCCATGAGCAGATTCAGGTTGCGGTAGAACATTGTAAGCGTTGAGCGTAGTGGAACGAGTAACATGAAAAGTAACGAAATTAGACAAGCATTCCTCGACTTCTTTGAGCAGAAAGGGCACCAGATCGTGGATAGCAGCCCACTGATTCCGGCCAACGACCCGACCCTGCTTTTTACCAATGCCGGAATGGTACAGTTCAAAGATGTATTTCTCGGACAGGATAAGCGCAGCTACAGCCGGGCTACATCGGTTCAACGCTGCCTGCGTGCGGGAGGAAAACATAATGATCTGGAAAATGTTGGTTATACCGCACGTCACCACACCTTTTTCGAGATGCTGGGGAACTTCAGTTTTGGTGACTATTTCAAGCAGGAGGCGATCCGTTATGCGTGGGAGTTTTTGACCGAGACACTACAGCTACCGGAAGAGAAACTCTGGGTCACCGTCTACGAAGAGGATCCTGAGACAGAGGCGATCTGGCTCAGGGAGATGGGAATCTCGGCGGAACGCTTTTCCCGCTGTGGTGCCAAGGATAACTTCTGGTCAATGGGCGATACCGGCCCTTGTGGCCCCTGCTCCGAGATCTTCTATGATCATGGGGCGGATATTCCCGGAGGGCCTCCCGGATCACCCGATGAGGATGGGGATCGCTATATTGAGATCTGGAACCTGGTCTTTATGCAGTTTAATCGGGACGAGTCGGGGGTGATGTCCCCGCTCCCACACCCCTCGGTGGATACCGGAATGGGAATGGAGCGGTTGGCCGCGATTCTGCAGAACGGCCACAGTAACTACGATATTGATCTATTCCAAAATTTGATGAAGGCGGTGGCAAGGGAGACCGGTAGTGAGGATCATAACCATACCTCGGTCAAGGTGATTGCCGACCATATCCGCTCCTGTGCCTTTCTGGCCGTGGATGGGATTGCCCCCTCTAACGAGGGGCGTGGTTATGTGATGAGACGGATTATTCGCAGAGCCATTCGTCATGGCTACAAACTGGGACAAGAGAGCCCCTTCTTTCATAAACTGGTGGCTCCACTGGTGACCGAGATGGGAGAGGCCTATCCCGCATTG
>JABHIC010000179.1 GCA_018671205.1 Gammaproteobacteria bacterium | reverse complement strand
TTTATTCGGGTGACCGGAATGTTGGTGGTCGCTCCGGTGTTCTCGACCCGTACCGTACCGGTACGGATTCGGGTGATGACAACCGTTGTGATCACCCTGGTGATGGCTCCAACGCTCCCCCCCATGCCGCTCCTCGACCCCTTTACCCTGGGAGGGGTGCTGCAGCTGGCCAACCAGTTCATGATTGGGCTGGCGATGGGCTTTGTGCTGCATATGATTTTCGCGGCCTTCACGGTGGCTGCCCAATCGATGGGGATGTCGATGGGGCTGGGGTTTGCGATGGCCGTGGACCCCACGAACGGGGTTCAGGTGCCGGTACTGGCGCAGCTGTTGGTCCTCTTTGCGACCCTGATCTTTCTTTCACTGAATGGTCACCTGATGATCATTGATACCCTGAGAGAGAGCTTCTTTACCATGCCCGTATCGAATCGTCCCCTCTCATCCGATGCGATCTGGTCTCTGCTGAGTTGGAGCAAGATAATTTTTGTCTGGGGAGTGAAAACCGCAATTCCCATCGTGGTCACCCTGCTACTGATCAATATATCGTTTGGTGTAGTGACCCGGGCAGCCCCCCAGCTCAATATCTTTGCGGTCGGCTTCCCGGTCTCGATTATGGTCGGGTTCTGGTTACTGAACATCTCTTTTCCTGCACTGTGGCCCCGTCTGGTTGAGTTGATGGAGAGCGCCTTCTATACGGTGCAACAGTTCCGCCTGGATGGTGGATAATCATGGTAACTTATCATGGCTGATAATCAGGATGGTACCGAGAAGACCGAGGAGCCGACGGAGAAACGGCTCAGTGAGAGCCGGGAAAAGGGGCAGATCCCACGCTCCAGAGAGCTCAATACCTTTGTCATGCTGGTGATGGCGGCGGTCTCGTTTCTGACCCTGGGTGGAGAGATGATACTGCAGATTATGGCGGGGCTATCGAAGGGGCTGCAGCCGGGGCGACACTATTTTTATGATGTGAATGCAATGATGGGGCTATTTGTCGATCTGTTTATGAATGGCATCTGGCTGCTGGTTCCTTTTCTCTCTGTAATGCTCCTCTCGGCGATTGGCTCGCCGGTGATGATGGGGGGGTGGTCCTTTAGTACGGATGCGATTGGCTTCAAGATCAGCAAGATCAATCCAGCTGCAGGGCTGGCACGAATGGTCTCAGTGAAAACACTGGTGGAGCTACTGAAGTCGATTACCAAATTTGTATTGGTGATGTCGGTGGCCACCGGAATGCTCTGGTCACAGCTCGGACTTTTTATGGGGCTGGGAGAGGAGCCGATTCAGCAGGCTATTCTCCATGCCGGGGAGACCATTGCCTGGTTCTTTCTGGTGCTCTCCTTTACCCTGATCGCAGTGGCAATGATTGATGTCCCTTTCCAGTTATGGGATCACAATCGGCAGATGAAGATGACACTGCAGGAGGTGAAAGATGAGATGAAGGATACCCAGGGACGTCCTGAAGTGAAACAGCAGATCCGGCGCAGACAGCAGGAGGTGGCGATGAACCGGATGATGCAGGATGTGCCGGATGCCGATGTGGTGGTCACCAACCCCACTCACTTTGCCGTGGCACTCAAATATGATCAGCAAAATATGACGGCGCCACGGGTTGTAGCCAAGGGGGCGGATCTGATTGCAACCCAGATTCGTACTGTGGCACAAAAGCATGAGGTGGTGATGATCTCAGCCCCCCCACTGGCACGTGCGCTCTACTTCTCTGCGGAGATTGGTGAAGAGATTCCTCAGGGACTCTATGTGGCGATTGCACAGGTGCTGGCCCATGTCTATCAACTGGATGAGAGTATGGAGGGAGGTGCCGGCCAAACCCTGGAGGATCTGCCGATCCCTGATGCATATCGATTGGACTCAGAAGGGAAGCCGGAGCAGACGGCGCCATAACAGCCCTGTTAAAGTACGGTTTTTGCAAGTAAAATAGCAAGATGAATCTGGATCTATTAAAAACACTGCTCAAACAGGGGGTCGGTGCCCCGTTGATGCTGGTGATGATCATGTCGATGCTGATCATCCCCCTGGCTCCGTGGGCGCTCGATATCTTCTTTACCTTCAATATTGCGCTGGCACTGATTGTCTTGATGACGGCCGTCTATGCGCTACGCCCCCTCGATTTCTCCGTCTTTCCAACTATTATTCTCATTGCTACTCTGATGCGGCTGGCGCTCAACGTAGCCTCCACCCGTGTCATCCTGATGGAGGGGCATGTAGGGGGGGCGGCGGCAGGGAATGTTATTGAGGCCTTTGGCAGTTTTGTGATCGGGGGTAACTTTGCGGTGGGGTTGGTGGTCTTCATGATTCTGGTGATTATCAACTTTGTGGTTATCACCAAGGGCGCGGGTCGTGTCTCTGAGGTGAGCGCCCGCTTCACCCTTGATGCGATGCCGGGTAAACAGATGGCGATCGACGCGGATCTTAACTCAGGGTTGATTGATCAGGATGAGGCGCGACAGCGTCGGATTGATGTCTCTGCAGAGGCCGATTTCTATGGCTCAATGGACGGTGCCAGTAAGTTTGTTCGAGGTGACGCCGTTGCGGGTATCCTGATTCTCTTTATCAATATTGTTGGTGGTTTCATTATTGGTATGGCCCAGCATGATCTTAGTGCCGCACAGGCGGCAGAGAACTACATTATATTGACCGTGGGGGATGGGCTGGTGGCACAGATTCCGGCCTTAGTGCTCTCCACGGCAACCGCGATTGTGGTGACTCGCGTCTCTGACTCAACTGACCTGGGGGCGCAGATCTTTGGGCAGATGTTTGGGAGTCCACAAACTCTGGTGATTGCCGGGGGAATTATTGGTCTGTTGGGGGTGATTCCGGGGATGCCAAATCTCGCCTTTCTCACCCTGGCGGCGATTCTGGGGGGGGCTGCCTGGCTGGTCTCACAGCGTAAAAAGGAGGAGGAACAGGCTGAAGTCACAGCGGCCAGTGAGGTGGCGGCAGAGAGAGAGGCACCGCACGAACGTGATGTGGGGTGGGATGATGTGGAGAGCATTGACCCGCTGACACTGGAGGTGGGGTACCGCTTGATCCCATTGGTTGATGTGAACCAGGGGGGGGAGCTGATTGACCGGATCAAGGGGATTCGCAGAAAGCTCTCCAGAGAACTCGGTTTTCTGATTCATGCCGTCCACATCAAAGATAATCTCGACCTGACCCCTACAGCCTATCGGGTTCAGTTGATGGGGGTTCCGGTGGGAGAGGGCGAGTTGGTGCCGGACCACTATCTGGCAATTAATCCGGGGCAGGTGTTTGGTGAGTTGGAGGGTACGGAGACCACTGACCCCACCTTTGGTATGGCAGCGGTCTGGATTGATGGTGACCATCAGGAACATGCACAGTCGATGGGCTATACGGTGGTGGATGCGAGTACGGTAGTTGCGACCCATCTGAGTGACATTGTCCGTAGCCATGCGAGTGAGCTGCTGGGGGTAGATGAGGTGAAGGAGTTGCTGGATCGCCTTGCCGAAAGTGCGCCTAAACTGGTGGAGGATCTGGTACCGAAGACAGTAGAGTGGGTGGTAGTTCTCAAGGTGCTGCAAAACCTGCTGGAGGAGGGGGTGTCGATTCGAGATATGCGTACAATTGCAGAAACGCTGGCGGAGTTTGCCCCAAAAGGTCAAGATCCTGACGCTCTGACTATGGCGGTCCGCAATGCGCTGGGGCGTTCGATTGTGCAGGAACTCGCGGGTATTGTTGATGAGCTGCCGGTGATCACGTTGGATCCAAACCTGGAACAGATATTGCATCAGTCTGTCCAGGGTGATGGAACAGGGGGTTCCGGACTAGAGCCAGGGTTAGCTGAACAGATGAATAAGTCACTGATTGAGGCGGTACAGCAGCAAGAGGCGAGCGGTCAGCCAGCCGTATTATTGGTTGCGCCAACGATCCGTCGTCTGTTGGCACGGATGTTTCGCCATTCGTTGCCTGATCTGACGGTGCTCTCTTACACCGAGGTACCGGATGACCGCTCGATTCGTATGGTTGCGAATGTAGGTGGACAGGGTTAAGTATGAATAGGAATAGAGATTAGTTACTGATGAAAATGCGTCGTTTTTTTGCTCCCTCAATGTCACAGGCATTGAGGCTGGTGCGTAAGGAGCAGGGTAGTTCAGCGGTCATCCTCTCACAACGTAAGGTTGAGGGGGGGGTTGAGGTGGTTGCGGCCGTGGATCCTGATATGGTTGAGAAAGAGGCCGCCTCGATAGATAGAGCGGCCCATGAGCCACACCCGCACCACTCCAGTTTTAAACAACGCCCCGCAACCGCTGGAAGGAGACCTACCCCGGCTGAACCCGTAGCTCCCGCAGCAGGGGGGAGCGAGATGACGGAGATGCGCAGGGAGATGCAGCAGATGCGTACCCTAATGGAGCAGCACCTCTCGCTGGTGAAATCAGCCTCCCCATTGGAGGGGGATCCACAACAGCACTGGTTGAGTGAGCGGCTCGGTGAGATTGGGATAGTCGGGGATATTTGTGAGCGCATCTGGGAGGCTATCCGTTCTGGAGAGCCTGATACCTACTGGCAGCAGGCACTAAACTGGCTTGAGTGTGAGCTGCCGATGGGAGATGACGAGGTACTGCAGCAAGGGGGGGTGATCGCTCTGGTAGGCCCTACCGGAGTGGGTAAGACCACCACCGCCGCCAAACTGGCAGCTCGTTATGCCCTTCGAAACGGAACCAGCCGGGTCGCCTTGGTGACTACCGATGCATTTCGTATTGGTGCCCAGGAGCAGCTTCGTGCTTTTGGTTCTCTTATTGGCGTTCCGGTCTATGCGGTGAACGAAATTTCTGAACTGCATCAGACCCTGGAGATGCTACAAGATAAGGCGTTAGTGATTATTGATACCGCAGGGCTGAGTCAGCGTGATATGCAACTACTGGAGCAGTTGGCGGCACTACGTACCGGGGAGATTCAGATTGACCCCTATCTGGTGGTCTCTGCAACCACTCAGCAACAGGCACTGGACGAGACCGTGGCTGTATTCAACCGTATTGAACTGAAGGGGGCAATTCTATCCAAACTGGATGAGGGGGGGGCACTGGGAGCCGCAATCAGTGTACTCTTGCGTCACCAGTTGCCACTGCTCTATCTGGGAGATGGTCAGCGCGTTCCAGAGGATCTTCAGGTGGCAAGAGGGCGGGATCTGGTCGATCGGCTGGTCTCGCAGAAGCGGTGTGATAAAGAGCATTTGACGCTGCTACAGGGTGGGTTGCAACGCCAGCAAACAGTGAGGGCAGTGAGCTAGAATTATGGCAGACCAAGCAGAAGGAATCAGACGAATGGGCAGTCAACAGGGGCCAGTTAAAGTGGTTGCGGTCACCAGTGGGAAGGGGGGGGTAGGCAAGACCAATGTGTCGGTTAACCTCTCCGTTTCACTCTCTCGCAAAGGGCACAATGTAGTGCTGATGGATGCCGATCTTGGGCTGGCCAATGTGGATGTGATGCTTGGGCTTCACTCCAAATACAATATCTCTCATGTACTCAATGGCGAAAAGAGTCTGGATGAGATTTTGTTGACCGGTCCAGAGGGAATGCGGGTGATTCCGGCAACCTCTGGTGTCAAACGGATGGCTGAGCTGACCCCCGTCGAGAATGCAGGGCTGATTCGTGCCTTTGGTGCGCTGGAGTTCCCGGTTGATATCATGATTGTGGATGTTGCTGCCGGCATCTCCGATAGTGTGGTCAGCTTCGGGCGTGCGGCCCATGAGGTGGTAGTGGTGGTCTGTGATGAGCCCTCATCGATTACTGATGCCTATGCACTGATTAAGGTGCTCAGCCGTGATTATGGGGTTGAGCGTTTTCACATTCTCTCTAATATGGTGGAGAGTGAGGCACATGGACGGATCCTGTTTAAAAAGCTCTCCCTGGTGGCGGAACGATTTTTGGATGTTACACTGGACTATCTGGGAACCGTACCTTTTGATCAGGCACTACGCCGGGCTATTCAAAAGCAGAAAGCGGTGTGTGAACTGACCCCCTCAAGTCCCTCGGCACAGGCATTTAGACGGATTGCTGCGGGAATAGAGCGATGGCCAAAACCAAACCGGGCAGGGGGTTACCTAGAATTTTTTGTTGAGCGACTTTTACAGAGTGAGGTAGGGTAACTGACGTGAAGGGACATGCGGCATACGCAACGGTACAGCGAGGAGGCGTCGAGCAGCAGCTTGAAGAGCACCTGCCGTTGGTAAAAAGGCTGGCCCACCACCTCTCAGCACGGCTCCCCTCTTCCGTACAGATTGATGACCTGTTTCAGGCCGGTATGATTGGCCTGCTGGAGGCACTCAATAAGTATGATGCCTCACAAGGGGCGCAGTTTACCACCTACGCCTCTATCCGAATTCGCGGAGCAATGCTGGATGAGTTGCGTCGAGGGGATTGGGCTCCACGCTCAGTACATCGCAAGAGCCGGGAAGCGATGGGCGCGATCAATCGGCTGGAACAGCAGGAGCGAGGAACGAGCGATCAAGAGGTGGCGGATGAGATGGGTGTCTCAGTAGAGGAGTACAGCAAGATTATACGCGACTCCAATATGACCAGCTTCTACTCCATTGATCTGCTGGATGAAGAGACCCCGGGAGGGAGTAATGTCGAGGATGAGCGCCTGGGGCCACTGGAGATACTTTCAGAGGTTGGTTTCAGAGGGAGTCTGGCACAGGAGATTGGTCGATTGCCGGAGAGGGAGAAAATTATGATGGCACTCTACTACCAGGAAGATCTCAATTTGCGCGAGATTGGGGAGGTGATGGGGGTGAGTGAATCAAGGGTTTCACAAATACATGGTCAAGCAATGATACGCTTGCGGGCAAGGATGAAGGACTGGGTGTAAGGTTATGGATAAAGCGATGAAGATTCTGGTTGTGGACGATTTTGCAACCATGCGCAGGATCGTAAAAAACTTATTGGGTGAGTTGGGATTCAGAAATCTTGAGGAGGCTGATGATGGCAAGACGGCACTGCCCAGACTGCAGGAAGGGGGAATTGATTTTCTGGTTACCGACTGGAATATGCCGGGGATGAGCGGGTTAGATCTGGTTAAGGCGGTGCGGGCTGACCCAAATCTGAAAAATACCCCTGTTCTGATGGTGACCGCAGAGGCGAAAAAAACACAAATTATTGAGGCCGCAAAAGCGGGGATCAATGGTTACGTCGTCAAGCCCTTTACGGCGGGCACCCTGGACCAGAAGATTGGTAAAATTTTTGAGCGGATTGAGCAGAAGAAATAAGAGTGGTAGAAGAGAATGATGGAGCAGATTGTATGGGACAGATAAGGCCACTGGTTTCACTGGAGCAGGCTCGCGCATTAGTGTCAGCCCTAGAGCAGGATGATGTTGTCAGAGCCAACCAGCAGGTTGAGAGATTGCTCTCTGAGCAGGATGACCGGGTCTATCAGCAGGTTGGGGAGTTGACTCGGCAGCTACACAATACAGTGGCCCAGTTTAAAGAGGATTTGGGCGCTTCAGGAGTGAGTGGTCAAGAGATTACCGATATACGTGCCCGCCTGCACCATGTTATCGAGTTGATGGAGCAGGCTGCCAATGAGAGTTTGGCCGCAGTGGAAGAGAGTATCCCTCTGGC
>JABHIC010000178.1 GCA_018671205.1 Gammaproteobacteria bacterium | reverse complement strand
TTTTATGTGAGTGCAAGAAAGCACCGCACGGAGACCCGCAGTGTACATGCGAGCAGATGAGGATTCGACTGCGGAGCTGACGCAGCAATCACTGAAAAAGTGCATTTTTAGAGGTGCCCTGAATAAGTGAGGCGTTGGAATAGGTTAAGATAGGCTGATAAAATTACAGGGTACCTCTAAAAAATAGTCATTTTTATGTGAGTGCAATTTTTAGAGGTGTCCTACAGAGGGTTATTGCCATTTAGGGGGCATCGATGGGCTGGGCAGGAAAAATATTAGGCGGTACATTCGGTTTTATCCTGGGGGGGCCAATTGGAGCCCTGGTAGGGGCCACCTTTGGCCATAATTTTGACCGGGGAATGAGCCGACTCACCTCTGGAGAGGGGTGGGGGCTGGGGGATCAGCAGCGGGTACAGACCACCTTCTTTACCGCAACCTTCTCAGTGATGGGCCATATTGCCAAGGCAGATGGCCATGTTACACCCGACGAGATCCGTATGGCACGGGCGGTGATGGACCATCTGCAGCTTAATGCCTCACTGCGTGTGGCAGCAGAAAAACTCTTTAATGAGGGAAAACAACCCGACTTTCCTCTCGATGGGGTGTTAAAACAGTTTCGCAAAGAGGTGAGCCGTCGCTCCACCTTGCTGCAGATGTTTATGGAGATCCAGCTGCAGGCTGCCTATGCGGATGGGGCGCTTCATCCGGCAGAGCGTAAAATTCTGCTCCATATTGCGGCAGAACTGGGGATTCAGCGCAGAATCTACGAACAACTGGAGGCAATGGTGCGCGCCTCTTCCGGTCAACGTCCGGGTACAGTGAGTCAGCGACCCACGCTGGAGCATGCCTATGAGACGCTGGGGGTGAAAGAGGGTGCCGCAGATGCAGAGATTAAGCGGGCCTACCGCCGTTTGATGAGTCAGCACCATCCGGATAAACTGGTGGCCAAAGGGCTGCCCGAGGAGATGATGAAAATGGCCACCGACAAGACCCATCAGATTCGTACGGCCTATGAGACGATTCAGGAGAGCAGAAAATAGCTGGAGAAGGGGGCCTCTTTTTCGTGCTCAACCGAGGGTTCCAGGTTTAAGGCAACACCCTCCCCAACTCAGTCACCAAATCATGTGTCAATGCCGGTACCTGCTCCACCGGTCCATTATCAATCGCGAGCTGTAGTGTCTCTGCCAGTTTTGAGAGTTCAGGGTAACCAAATGATGCCCCCGAACCCTTGATCGTATGTGCGGTTGCCCTTACCCCATCCCAATCTTTGTTTGAGAGTGCTAGGGTAAGGTTTTTCCGATTTTTTGTGGTACTGTCGATAAAGATCGCCATTAGCTCCTCATCGACCTCCTCCTCAGCCTGCGCGGAGATGGAGGGTTGCTCCGCCTCGGAGCTCTGTAAAACAGGAGGAGCGGTTTGGTGATCTTTTAACCAGTTCTGCACCAGCATTTTTGCGGCCTGCTGAACCTCATCCCTTGAAAAAGGTTTTTGTAGATACAACACACCCTGTTTGAGCTCTCTATTGATCTCTTGAAGACCAACGTCTGAATAGGCAGAGACAATAACGATATAGATACGTTCATCCAGTTTGCGTAGCGCCTTGGCGGTATCCAGCCCATTGATCCCGGGAGGCATGCGCATATCAATAAAAGCAACGGGGAAGGGGCACTCCTGTTGCAGTGCAAGACGCGCCATCTCCACCCCTACTTGCCCCTGATTTGCCAGCGAGAGGCTATATTTCTCTACCGAAGATTCAGCTTTTTGCAACCCCACAAGTGCCTCTATATCACCCATTACACTCTCCCCTTGAGAGGGCTCCTCTTCCCCCAATACGGTCTGATACAGATCTAAAACAGAGTGTTCATCATCAATGATCAGGAGTGGGTAAGGGGGGCGGTAGGTGACGGAACTTGAGCCATCGGGGAGCCTTGCCCCCTCACTACAGATCGGATTCCGGGGCGCCCGCTCGGTCTCTGGCAACCGCTGGTTATCCAGCCTGAGGTATCTCCTCAGTATCTGCCGAAGCTCAACCTTGTTGATGGGTTTTTGCAGGAAACCATCTGCACCCACTTCACCAAACTGCTCTCGGTGTCTCTGCATCACATTGGCCGTCAGTGCAACAATAGGTGTTTGATCTCCCTCCCCCCGCAGTCGGGTTGTCGCCTCCAGACCATCCATTATCGGCATCTGCATATCCATCAAAATGAGGTCAAAGTTATGCTGATGAACCTGCTCTATGGCCTCCTCGCCATTGCTGGCCAGGGTAACCGTGGCACCCATCGTCTGCACGATACGACGCTCCAGTTGCTGTAGCTCGGGAGTATCCTCTACAATTAATACCTCACCGACAAAGCGTTCGGTTAATACCGATTCACTGTTCTCCGCTGTATTTAGATTCTGAACCGGCAGTTCGCTCTCTCTATACGGTAGCTTGAGTACAAACAGAGAGCCTTTTCCCTCCTCACTGGAGACCTCAATCGTTCCATCCATATGCTCAGCCAAAATCCATGAGATGTGAAGCCCTAACCCGGTGCCACCAAAGCGGCGAGAGATCGACTGGTCGGCCTGTTCAAAGGGCTGGAAGAGACGATCCAAAACCTCAGGGGACATCCCTATACCGCTATCTTTGACCGAGAAATAGAGGGCATCATCATCGACCCAACAGCTGAGCACAACCCCCCCCTATTCGGTAAACTTGATCGCATTGCCGAGAAGGTTAATCAGAATTTGCCCAATCCGCTTACCATCCCCCCAGATCTGGAATTTTGGCTCCACCTGCTGTTTCGTCTCAAAGAGAAGGCCAGAGTCACGAGCGGGTATAGAGAAAATATGCCCTACCTCGTCTAATAACGTAGCCAGATCAAAGGGGGCAAAATCAATCTCAAACTTACCCGACTCAATTTTGGATAGATCAAGGATGTCATTAATTAAGGAGAGCAGGCTCCGGCCTGAGACGGTGATAGTGTGGAGCAGCTGACCCTGATCCTCAGTGACCGGAGTCTCCGTCAGAATTTCACTGTTGCCGATGATTGAGGTGAGTGGTGTACGCAACTCATGGCTCATTGAGGCGAGAAACTCATCTTTTGCCCGGTTGACTTTGACAAGCTCATTGGTCCGCTGTTCAACCTCAACCTCTAGCTTCTGGTTGAAATTCTCCAGTGCCCTTTTGTTCTGCTCAATCAACTGTGTCGAGTGAACCATCTCATTCTTCAATATATCCAGCTCATCCACCTGCTCTCTCTTGACAATGGGGTGCTCTCCTCCCCCCATGTTCCTGGCAATTTTAACCAAGCGGCTAATCCGGGCAGTAAAACGGCTCGTAGCGAACGCAATAAGAATGAGTGCGACCATGGAGACCAGCGGTAGAATCAGTAGAAATACACTCTTTCGGCTCTTTTGTATCTCGCCAAGGTAACTCTGCGGATCAACCGATAGGATGAACTTCCAGCGTTGGCCGGCGAGCTTGATCTCCTTGGAGTATTTCCATCTACTCTCGATCCCATCCTCACACCAACTGGATTGACTGCTGCTGAACAGTAGGTATTGATCCTCCAGCACCACACAGGCCTCTCCTGTAGCTGAAATTGTCAGATATCTAAAGCGGTCCATGACCTGCTGGTGGTAGATATAAAACTGCAGCAGACCCTGACTTTTTCCATTGGATAGCAGCACAGGGACCCGCCAGGTCAGGTCGTGATGACCATCCTCTGTATCATAATGTCGCATGATATGGGTTTTCGGGTTCACCCGGCTCAATGTTTCTGTGAGTTGGGGGTCTCGAGAGTGGTCGGAAAGGTTTCTGTTGATCCCGGAGGGGTCAATACGGAACCGCTCTACCCCCTCCATATCAATGAAGCTCACCGCTTTTAATATCTTCTCGTTCCTGATCCAGTCGTAGAAATAGAGTTCTAGGTGGCGCATATCGCTCTTGAGCCCTGCCGGGTTCAGGGTCAACTGGTTAAAGCGCATACTCTTGAAGGTCGGAAGCCTGGCGGCGGCCTGAAAGCGCTCTGTGAGATCAGAAAATTGGCGCATTACCCCCTCAATACGGTCATTGGCATCGACCTCAAACTGCTGGGTTAGCTGCCTCTCCATGGTCAGCTCGGTACGCTGAAAGACCAGCCAGCTGATGATAAAGAGGAAGGTTACCCCTCCCACTCCATAGCCAAGAAAAAATCGAAGTTTAAGGGACATAGCCTACTTTTGCGACACCTTGCGGCTCTCTCTGACCTCTTCAAGCAGCTGCTCATAGAGATTTTTACGCGGCATCTGGTTCCATAGCAGCATCCGGTTAAAGTAGTTGGGATCATCCAGGTGCAGCGAGTGGATCTCCTCCCGCGTCAACAGGCTCAGGGTCTCAATATTTGCCGGGGCAAGCCCGGTAAGCCGCACCATCTCCTGCTGTATCTCCGGGCTAATCTGGTGGTTAATGTACTGGTGTGAGAAATCAATATGCTCTGGGTGGTCCTGTCGTTTGGAGATCAGGTAGCTGTCAAACATCCCCACCGCCCCCTCTTTGGGAATGGCCATGGCAAAATTTTTACCGGCTGCTTTCAGGCGAGCGGAAGGGTTGTACCTGCTGTTGAAGGCAACGATCTTCCCCTGCATGGCCAGCTCAAGCTCATCCCCATCTCCCTGATAGTAGATGACACGCTGATTGTTCAGCGCCAATAGCCGATTTTTAACATTGAATAACTGCCACTGGGTCAGGTTGTAGACATTTTTGTAGCCCAGTGAGAGTGCCGTGGTCCAGATCATGGAGGGGTCATCCCACAGCGCCACCTTGTCACGATATTGGGGATCCCAAAGGAGATTCCAGCTATTCGGGTTAACCACCGCCTCTTCGTCGTATATCAGGCCGGTGGGGCCCCAGGCCCAGGGTATGGCATAGAGCTTACTGTCAAATTGAGCCCATTCGGAGTACTTCAGGTTGTGATGCAGATCCTGATAGTGCGGCAGTAGATCCAGATTGATGGGGCTCACCAGCCCCATATCGTAGAGCAGCCGAATCCCCTCATTGGAGACAATATAGACATCGTAGTGCAGCTCCGACTCTGCAACGGAGACAATATCATCCAGGTTGTTGAGCGGTGTGAACGCTATGGTGACATTGAATCTCTTCTCAAAGCTCTGGTAACCAATGGTCTTGTCTGCTCGATCCGGATCAGCGTAGCCCCCCCATCCCGCGACCCTCAATAGCTGAGGAGCCTCCGCCGGCACGCTCAATGGCAGCAGCAGAGAGAAGATCCAGAAAAGTACGCTGATTTTTTTCATTCCTTCCTCCGCCTCTTTTATTTAGAGGAACCCCATTAGATCATTCTGGTGAATCGATGGGTCTGGCTCTGAGTGCGTATGCAACAGCAGAGCCCCCCCTCTCTTTGCAGAACCAGATCGTAACATACGGATTGCTGAATAACGAACCGGATTGAGAGGCCCCGATCTCTCTAAAAGTTGAGGCTGAAAAATCCCGGCTCATCCTGTAAAGTTCCCCCTGCGAACTATTTAACTCCCCTAACATTGAAGGAAATCGTATGAAAGAGAACCTGATTGCACCCTCCATCCTCTCTGCTGACTTTGCCCGCCTGGGAGAAGAGGTTGATAACGTACTGGCGGCTGGTGCGGATGTTGTCCACTTTGATGTGATGGATAACCACTATGTCCCTAATCTGACCATAGGGCCACTGGTTTGTGATGCCCTGCGTAGCCACGGGGTGACTGCGGAGATTGATGTTCACATGATGGTCAAGCCGGTGGATCGTATCATTCCTGACTTTGCCAAGGCGGGAGCCTCTTATATCACCTTCCATCCAGAGGCCTCCGAACATATTGACCGCTCACTGGCTCTGATCAGAGAGCACGACTGTAAATCCGGTCTGGTCTTTAATCCAGCCACCTCACTCGATTATCTGAACTACGTAATGGATAAGGTGGATATGATTTTGCTGATGTCGGTTAACCCCGGCTTCGGTGGGCAGAGCTTTATCCCGGCAACGCTGGATAAGCTGCGTCAGGCACGCAAAATGATTGATGAGAGTGGCTACGATATTCGTCTGGAGATTGATGGCGGGGTCAAGGTCAACAATATTCGTGAGATCCGTGAGGCGGGTGCCGATACTTTTGTGGCGGGTTCCGCGATCTTCGGCGCTGGAGAGGATGCGGATAGCAACCGTTACAACACAGTTATTGATGCGATGCGTGCAGAGCTGGCGAAGGCAGCGGTGTAACCATGGCACCGTTGACTCTCCCCAAGATGGTGCTGATTGATCTGGATGGCACCCTGGTCGACAGTGTGCCGGATCTCGCCTGGTGTGTTGATGAGATGATGAAGGGCGTCGGTCTGGAGAGCCACGGTGAGGCGCGGGTGCGTCACTGGGTGGGCAATGGTGTGGAGCGACTGGTATGCCGGGCGCTGACCAATTCGCTCGATGGCGAGCCGGAGGCGGCACTTTTTGAGAGAGCATTCCCGCTCTTCTCCGAGCTCTATGCGGAGAACAGTAGCCAGCGGAGTCAGCTCTACCCTGGGGTGATTGAGGGGTTGGAGTGGCTTAAAGGGCAGCCGCTACGTGTCGGTTGTGTGACCAATAAGGCGGAGCGCTATACGCTACCAATTCTGGCTGATCTGGGGATTGCCGACTACTTTGAGATTGTGGTGAGTGGCGATACCCTGGCGGTGAAGAAACCAGATCCAGCCCCCCTCCTGCATGTCTCGGACCATTTTGGCCTGAGACCCGCAGAGGCCGCCATGATTGGAGACTCCATGAGTGATGTAAAGGCGGCTCGTGCAGCGGGTTTCTCCATTATCTGTATGAGCTATGGTTATAACCACGGCGAGGATATTCGTGACTACAGTCCGGATGCGGTGATTGATTCGATGGCTGAACTACCGACCCTGTTTGTTCGCTGATGGACCAGACTCAATTTGATCAGCTTGCTGCGGAGGGTTATAACCGCATTCCACTGACCCATACTATCTTGGCGGATATGGATACGCCGCTCTCGGCCTACCGCAAGGTGGCTGAGGGGGCGTGGAGCTATCTTTTTGAGTCGGTGCAGGGGGGAGAAAAGTGGGGGCGTTACTCCATTATTGGTCTTCCTGCAGAGACCATCTTGCGGGTACGAGGCCATCAGATTACGGTTGAGCAGGCGGGTCAGGAGATTGAGGCGGTTGAGCATGCAGACCCCCTGAGCTGGATTGAATCCTATCAACAGCGCTTCAATGTGGCGCAGTGTGAGGGGCTGCCCCGTTTTACAGGGGGGCTGGTGGGCTGTTTTGGGTATGACACCATACGTCTGATTGAGGGGCGTCTGAGCGATGTGCCAGAGTTTGATCCACTCAATAATCCAGATATTGTGTTGATGGTCTCGGAGGAGGTGCTGGTGTTTGATAACCTCAGCGGTAAACTCCATATTGTGATCCATGTTGACCCCCGGCAGGAGAGTGCCCTTGCGCAGGGGCAGCAACGGCTGGCTCAGATCAAGGCGAAACTGGAGCAGCCCGCTCCCATTCAGCCGCCGGGCATCCACCGTACCGTGCGGGAGTCCGATTTTGTCTCCGGTTTTACCCAGGAGCGCTTTGAGCAGGCAGTAGAGCAGATCAAAAAGTATATTGTTGAGGGGGATGTGATGCAGGTGGTGGTTTCACAGCGTCTCTCCATCCCGTTTCAGTCGCCGCCGTTGAACCTCTATCGTGCGCTACGCACACTGAACCCCTCCCCCTATATGTTCTACCTCAATCTGGGGGATTTTCAGGTGGTGGGCTCCTCGCCCGAGATCCTGACACGGGTAGAGGAGGGGGTGGTGACGGTACGTCCCATCGCCGGTACCCGTCGCCGGGGGCACAGTGAGGAGGAGGATCTGGCGCTGGAAGAGGAGCTGTTGGCGGACCCTAAAGAGCGGGCTGAGCACCTGATGCTGATTGATCTGGGGCGCAACGATGTGGGGCGGGTGGCTGAAACCGGTAGTGTGGAGCTGACCGAAAAGATGAGAATTGAGCGTTACTCCCATGTCATGCACATCGTCTCCAATGTTACCGGTAAGCTCAAGGCGGGAATGAGTGCGATGGATGCACTGCGGGCAACCTTCCCGGCGGGTACCGTGAGCGGTGCCCCCAAAATACGGGCGATGGAGATTATTGATGAGCTGGAGCCGGTGAAGCGGGGGATCTATGCCGGGGCAGTCGGTTATATTGGCTGGAATGGTAATATGGATACCGCAATTGCCATCCGTACAGCGGTCATTAAAGCGGGAGTGCTGCATATACAGGCGGGAGCAGGGGTGGTGCATGATTCGGTTCCCCGCCTGGAGTGGAAAGAGACCATGAACAAAGGGCGAGCGGTTTTCCGTGCGGTGGAGATGGCGGAAGCGGGGCTGGAGAACCCCTGAAAGCCCTTGGTTGAGGCGCTCTAGAGTTTTAGCTTGTGCCGAAGGGTTGCGACCATTGTAGTGGCCTCAACCTCACTGTAGGGGATCGCCGGGCTGTGACCCCAGACCGGGCCGGGCCATGCCGGATCACCGCTGTTGCGGGCAATATGGTGGAGGTGGAGCTGTGGCACAAGGTTTCCCAGTGCCCCGATGTTGAGTTTCTCCGGTTGAAACGCCTGCTGCAAAATCTGCTGAATCTGACAACACTCCTCCAGTAGCTGCTGACGGTTTTCTGCAGAAAGCTGATAGATCTCACGCACCTCCTCCGCGACCTCGGGCACCAGAATGATCCAGCGATAGCGGCGATCATTCATCAGCAGGCAGTGGCTGAGGGGCAATTTTCCGATGGTGTAGGTATCCTGCTGGAGTTGTGGGTGGATCTTCATTGTGGGTTATAGTATCGAAAAAATAGCGGGGTGGCGAGATGAACAGCAGCAGCGCACAACAGGGATTAAAGAGCATGGGCCCCTATTTTGTGGTTCTCTTTCTCAACGCTTTTGTCGATCTGGGCCACAAGATCACCATTCAGAATATCATTTTCAAGGTGGAGAGTGGGGCGACCCAGATTGTACTGACAGCACTGGTCAATGCATTGATCCTGATCCCTTTTGTCCTGTTGGTAGTTCCGGCGGGCCGGTTATCAGACCGCAGACCCAAACGCTGGGTGATGGAGTATAGTGCTGCTGTGGCCGTGGGGGTGACGTTATGGATTACCCTCTGTTACTACCAGGGCTGGTTTGAGTGGGCCTTTTTTCTGACCCTGATTCTGGCGCTGCAGAGTGCCTTCTTCTCTCCGGCAAAATATGGTTATCTGCGAGAACAGGTATCGGTGGCTGATCTGACTCGGGCCAATGGGATGATACAGGCGGTGACCATTGTGGCGATTCTGGGGGGGATGTTCCTCTTCTCCCTCTGGTTTGAGCGGCTCTATGGGGTCACGGAGCCGGAGCAGAACTCCAGTGCTCTACAGGCGGTTGCCCCGCTGGGGTGGTGGCTGGTGGGACTCTCACTGATCGAGTGGTGGCTGGCTCGGCGACTTCCCCCACAACAGCAGCCGTCAGCCGAGGTTGAGACGCCGTCGATAGCGCAGAGTGGAAGCGACTCCACCCTCTCCCTGCTAAGAGAGAATCCGATTATCTGGTATGCCGTGATCGGCCTGGCCCTCTTTTGGGGGATCTCTCAGGTCTCCATTGCCGCCTTTCCTGCCCTTGCCAAGGCAGAGCTGGCGGTGACCAATACTCTGGTGATTCAGGGGGTACTGGCGAGTGCAGGGTTGGGGATACTGGTGGGTGCGGTGATGGTGGCGCGCCTCTCCCGAGGCTGGATCGAGACAGGGCTGATTCCGCTCGGAGCCATCGGGGTGACGGTGAGTCTGGCTCTGATCCCGTTGGCAGAGAGTGTCTGGGGGATGGCTCTGCTGTTTCTCTGGATGGGGCTGTTTGGTAGCCTATTGATTGTCCCCCTCAATGCGCTGATCCAGCTGCATGCCCCGGCCGCTCAGCTGGGGCAGGTACTGGCGGGTAACAACTGGATACAGAACAGTGTGATGTTCCTGTTTCTGCTGGGCACCATGACTCTGGCACTGGTCGCTCGCCCAGATTCAGGCCATGCGACCCTGCTGTTTCAGGGAATGGCACTGGTGGCATTGAGTGCCACCGTTATTGCGTTGCGTAGCATGCCCCAGTCACTGATTCGACTATTCGTACGACTGCTGTTTCGTCGTCGTTACCAGATCCATCTGAGTGGGTTGGAGCAGATCCCCGCCCAGGGAGGCGTGCTGCTGCTGGGGAATCACATCAGCTGGATTGACTGGGCCATGTTGCAGATTGTCTCTGCCCGCCCGATTCGCTTTGTGATGGAGCAGACGCTCTATGAAAAACCGCTCTGGCGTGGGTTTCTTGATCTGGTTGGGGTCATCCCCATCTCCAGTCAGCGTAGTCGAGAGGCGCTGAGGAGAGTTCGTACAGCACTGGAGCAGGGAGAGGTCGTCTCTCTTTTTCCCGAAGGGGCGATCAGCCACAATGGTCAGCTCAGACCTTTTCAGCGTGGTTTTGAGATCGCACTGCGTGGAACGGGGGCGATGGTCGTCCCCTTCTATATCCAGGGGCTCTGGGGCAGCCGTTTCTCTCGCTCTGTGGTGAGACAAGGGTCAGCAATGTTGCGAGGTGGACGCAGGTCTGTCCATATCGGCTTTGGGGCTCCCTTTGCGGATACGGTCACGACAGCCACCGTGGTGCGTGCGGTAGAGGAGCTTTCGGTAGCGGGTTGGCAAGCCGCTGCCGATCAGCAGCCCTCACTTGCCGAGCGCTGGGTGCGACAGGCGAAAAGGAGGGGGAGGCAGCGGGTACTGAGTGATGCATTGAGCGGGGAGCGCTTCAGTGGCTTCCGTCTACTGACGGCCGCCGCTATCCTCTGCAGAAGGGTACGGGCCGATAAGAGCCGTGCCCCCATCGGGGTACTGTTACCGACCACTGCAGCAGGGATCATGACCAATCTGGCGGTCCTGATGGCAGGCCGCACCCTGGTCAACCTCAATTACAGCGCAGCCCCGGCAGCGATAGTTCAGGCGGTAGAACAGGCCGGTATTGAGACGATCTATAGCTCAGAGCGCTTTTTGCAACGGCTGGGAGCGGTGGGAGAAGAGATCACCGCCCGCCTGCCCGGGGTGAGGCTGATCCCGCTAGAGGCAATCAGGCAAGAGATCACTACAGTGGAGCGGCTTGCCACGCTCCTGATGGTGGTGCTGCTACCAACCCCGTTATTGATCCGTAAGGTGGTGGTCCCGTCGCCACGGGATCAGAGCGCAGTGATCCTCTTCTCCAGCGGCAGCGAGGGGCGACCGAAGGGGGTCGAACTGAGCCAGCGTAACCTGATCGGTAATATCAGCCAGATTATTGCCGTACTGGAGCCACGCCTGCAGCGTGACGGTGGGGACTGTATACTGGGTAGTCTGCCACTATTCCACGCCTTCGGCCTCACCGCAACCACACTCCTTCCCCTGCTGGAGGGTATCCCGCTGGTGGTGACTCCCGATCCGACCGATACCGTGGGGGTGGTGCGTGCCATTGAGCAGAACCGGGCCACACTCTATATCGGTACCCCAACCTTTATTCAGTGGATGAGTCGAAACCGGCGGGTTCAGCCCGCACAACTGCAGTCACTGCGGCTGGTGATTACCGGGGCAGAGCGGCTCAAGCAGGAGGTACGCGACGCATTTGAGGAGAAATTTGGGCTCCCACTCTATGAGGGGTATGGGGCAACCGAGACCGCCCCGGTGAGTACAGTGAACGTTCCCGATCGAATCGATAGTGGGGGCACTCTACAGCAGCAGGGTAACCAGCCAGGCAGTGTGGGGCGCCCCCTGCCCGGCACCCGGATCCTCGTGGTTGACCCGGATTCACTGCAGCCACTGGCAACGGGGGAGGCGGGGCTGGTGCTGGTGAGAGGGGTTCAGGTGATGAAAGGGTATCTTTGCAAGCCAGAGAAGGGGTGTCCACAACCCTTTGTGACCCTGGAGGATGGAACCCTCTGGTACCGCAGTGGTGATAAGGGGGCAGTCGATCAGCAGGGGTTCCTGACCATTGTGGATCGTTACTCACGATTTGCCAAAATTGGTGGAGAGATGGTGAGCCTGGGGGCCGTTGAGACGGCTGTAGTTGCCCTTCTCAGCGGTGAGGAGCCGGAGAGCGAGGTGGTCGCAGTGGCGCTCGAGGAGAGGAGAAAGGGGGAGAAAATTGTCCTCCTTTATTGTGGCTCCCGTGAGCCTGAGCAGATACAACAGCAGCTACGCAGAGAGATGGAGGTGCCCCTATGGATACCCTCTGCGGTACGGGCCGTGGAAGAGATTCCACTGCTAGGCAGTGGAAAAAGGGACTATGGGTTGATGAAACAGTGGGCAGATATCTGATAGGTATCCTAATGAATCAGAGCATCGTCATCGGGTCCACATCCACCGACCAGCGTACCTTACGCCCCAGCTTAATGGTCTCTAATTCGGGGATCAGTGGTGTGAGTAGCTGATGCAGCAGCCTGCGTTGAGAGGATTGCAGCAGGAGTTGTGAGCGGTAGCGCCCGGCGCGCTTCTCCATCGGGGCGGGAACCGGGCCGAGAATCTCAACCTGCGGGAGCTGATAGTGATCGGCCATCTGCCGTACCTCCTCGAGAAATGACCGGGCCAACTCCGCCTGAGCCGACTCCGCACGGATCAGGGTGAGATAGCTGTAGGGGGGGAGAGCAGCCTGTTTGCGTTCAGCGAGTGCCTGTTCAGCAAAAGCGGGGTAGCCCTGTTGCAGCAGGGTGAGCAGGAGAGGGTGGTCCGGGTTGTGGGTCTGGAGCACCATCTCGCCCCGACGTGCGGCTCGTCCCGCGCGTCCGGCAACCTGGGTGATTAACTGCCCCATCTGTTCGGTGGCACGAAAGTCTGAGCCATACAGCCCGCCATCCGCATCCAGAATACCCACCAGTGTCACATTGGGAAAGTGGTGCCCTTTGGCCAACATCTGGGTCCCCAGCAGAATCTGATGCGTCCCGGCGTGAATCTGCTCCAGCTTCTCATCCATCGCCCCCTGTTTGCGGGTGGTATCACGGTCAATTCGGCTCAGAGAGTGGTCGGGAAACTGCTGTTGCAGGGCCTCCTCCACCCGCTCGGTGCCTGCTCCGAGTGGCTTGATCGTCTCCTGGCCACACTCCGGGCAGAGACGCGGC
>JABHIC010000177.1 GCA_018671205.1 Gammaproteobacteria bacterium | reverse complement strand
GCTGCTGCTGGAGGCGGTGGGTGAGTTAGCCTGGGTAAATAGTCTCTGGTATCCAGTGAGAACATTCGTGTCGTCATCAATGGCCAATATTCTGAAAGATCTTTCGCTGCTCATAATCATTAACTTTAAATTTTTAATTTCCAAAAATAGAAACGGGTGTACCCGGATGGACCCATTGATCTATAAGGTCTTTTATAACCTTACTCACTAGACAATTATTATACCGTATTATTCATAGGGAGCCGCATCTCAATCATCGCTCCTTTGCCAATGCCATCACTGTTAACGGTGATTTTACCACCACAACTGACAACGAAATTACCAATGGAGTGTAACCCAAAGCCACTGCCACTACTCTTTGTGGTAAAGCCAAAACGGAACAGTTTTGATTTTATCTCAGGGTCAACCCCCATCCCGTTGTCCACAACCCGGATAATAACCAGCTCATCAGCAATGGTGGCACTCACCCTCACCACCCCAGGTTCTGGTTTGGGCTGGTTCTCCTGTAGCGCCCACTCAATCTGGCTCAAAATAGACTCTGCCCCATTTTTAACCAGATTGATCAGTGCCTGCAGTAGCTGGTTGCGCGGCAGATAAGGGTCAGGAAACCCCTCTGGAACATCACAGGTGAGTTCAACGCGCTGTTTTTCCAGATCACTCTGGGTCAGTATCGTCAGGTCATCCATTAATTGGGCGAGGGAGAAGTGGGTCTGGTGAGTTTCTGGCCGAGCCCCACTCTGTTGAGAGCGGATCACACTAAAAATATGCTCTATCCCCATCTCAACCCGTTGTAGCAGTGCCTCATCCGGCAGGGCCTCCTCAATCGCATCGGGCAGTTTGTCAGATGCCTCAATAACGATCCGGTTCATCTGTTCAGTCGCCTCAAGATCACCCTGTTCCTGGTTTTTCCTCATCTGCTCCCGTAACGTACTGTAGAGTTGCTGCATTTTTTTGAACTCATCCAGGTGAGAGAGCACCCCACGGAAGGAGTCCCGCACCCCCTGTACAGAGTTCCCCACATTGTGGAGAATATTGGCTGACATCTCGGCAACCCCGGATTGAAAGGCCGCATACTGCTCTCTCGCCTCAGCCTGCTTGCGGTCACGCAGGTCGTGAACCACTAGAATGGCCCCCCGCTCGTTCTGCTGCCCCTTTACGGTAAACAGAGAACCAGAGACCGAAACAGGAACCTCTTCTCCAGAGCGGTGGAGCAGGAGCTGCTCGTCATCACTCTTCCCCTCCCCCCGCTCGAACAGTCGCCCAAACTGGGTCATTTTAAGAAGTTCCGGACTCATCGTGGCATCATTACTCAGCTGTATAATGACATGTGTGCTCTCTTGGCTCTGTATCATCAACAGACAGATGGCAGAGCGAATCATGTTTTCATTGCGGTGTATCCAGTAACAGTCCGCATCCTCCACACACTCCAACTGATGTTCAATCTGTACGAGATGTTTCTGCATGTGGAGCTGACTCGGTTCAGAGAGCAGTGCATCCATCGAGGTTCCACTCAGTGCCCCTTTGCGGTAGCCCAGCATCTGATCAAACTTTTCACTGCTGAGGAGAATCAGGTTCTTTTTCCGGGCTGCGGAGATATCGATCAGCAGCAGAGGAATCGGAGCCTCTTCCAGGGTTTTGAGGTAGAGCGCCCGATTCTGATCATGCATACGTTGTAGATGGCTCTGAAATTGATTCAGTACGTGGTTCACAGAGGATTCAGCAAAAAGTTCATCCACCGTTTTCCCTACCAGCTCCCCTCTTCCCATCCCGATCAGTTCAGAAAAAGCGGGGTTGCTATCCTGTATCTGCGCATTAAAGTCGAGGATCAGCAGGGGCTCATCCATAGTGGTGAGAATACAGTCATAGTAGGCGCGCTCCTGCTCCAGTTCACGATCCCGATTCCAGCTCCGCCCCAGACTCCAGGCTAACTGATAAATCTCCTCTGAAATAAAGGGCTTACGTAACAGTAGCACATCATGTTTTAACGAGGCCTGTAGTTCATCAATGGTTTTGTCAGCAAAGGCGGTTACAATCACAATGTTGATCCGGGGGTCGAGTTTACGTAGTGCCCGAGCGGTCTCCAGCCCATCCCACCCCGGCGGCATACGCATATCGAGAAAAGCAACCGCAAAGGGACGCTCTTCCATAAGTGCCTCTCGGGCCAGCTCTACCGCAAGCTGCCCCTGGTCTGCAGTGACCACCTCAAAACCAATCTCTTTTTCCGGTTCACTCTCGACCGACCGTGAAAAGAGCCCTTTTGCCCGTTCAGACTGCAGCCGCTGTCTAGCGGTCAGAATATCCTCATAGCTCTTGAGCAGATCATGCTCATCATCGACCACCATTATCCTGCGGTTGGGTTCTCGTATTCTCATGGTTAACTCTGGTTACTCACTTCAATCGGCAGTTTTACCACCATTGTTGCCCCCTTGTTCTTCCCCTCACTCTTCATCTCGATGGTTCCCCCGATCGACTGCGCAAAAGTGGAGGCGGAGTGGAGGCCAAAGCCTGAACCCTGCTCTTTTGTGGTCACACCATGTTTAAAGATCTCTTTCAGTTTTCTGGGATCTACCCCGATTCCGGAGTCCCGCACCCGCAGAATCAACTGGTCATGCATCCCAGGGGTGACAGAGATATCAATCTTGCCCTCTGCAGTGGAGTCACTCTGTTGCCGTTCGATGATCGCCTCCCGTCCATTTTTGATGAAGTTATCAATCATCTGAACAAAGGGGTTTTGTGGCAGTACCACATCGGAGAGGTCGGGATGTACATCCACTGAGAGCTGAATACGATACTTATTATTGAGGTCCTCCTGCATCATCGCCGTATCCTTGATGGTAGAGAGCAGATTAAAGGTGACCGCAAGGGAGGCATCTCCACGCGCCATCTCCTGCTGGATACGGACAATATCGGAGATATGTTCCACCCCTTTACTGATCTCCCGGCTGCTCTCCTTCAGCCCACTGTGGATCACCTCCAGTAGCAGGTCTGCACTCTGCTGCAGGCCATAGTGAAGCTGCTCAACATCCTCAATGGCGGTTGCACTGCGTAGCGCCCCCTCCACATCCGTCAAGGTCTCAATGCTGTTGCTGAAATTCTCGGTCTTGTGGCTTAACACCCCCACAGCATTGCCGATATTGTGCAGCATATTGGAGGACATCTCCGCTAACCCGGCCTGATATGCGGTCTGGGTAACCTCTTTCCGGGCAATTGACTCACGCTGGCGCAACAGCGTCTTCTCGGTCACATCCTGAAAGGTCAATACGATTTGATCAACCTCGGTAAACAGCCGTCCAAACGGGGTTCTACTCATTTTGAACCAGTTGAGACTACTGCCCACATCATGGAGAATGGCAATTACAGCCCTATTCCCCTTATGCTCAGTTGGAATCAGCCCAATTTGTAGATCGACCAGCTGCCCATCTTTATGTTTCCCCATCAGTTCTCGCTGCTCGGACATCGGGCGAGCCGATAAAACACCAGAGTTGACATAATCGCTGAACAGCTGCTGATGGTTCATGCTGACGGCATCAGGCACCAACTGGTGAACCGATTGTCCCTCAAGCTCCTCAGGATGATAACCCAACAGTGAATGGATAAAGGGGTTGGCGTACTGGATATCCCCTGCCGATCCCACCATGACAACCCCAATGGGTGCCTCATCAAGAATTGCGTAGACATCCTCCATCCGCCCATTACGGGACAGGATACTGATTTTGTGGTTGGCCGCATGGAGTGAGTTCTGAATCAGGTCGACAAACTCCCTGTCCTGATCCTCATAATGGTCATGCTCACTGATCTCATCAGGCTGGGAGCCAAAACCACCAATCTCCACCATCATCTCCCCCAGATCGGGATGGGGAACCTTGACCGTGCTGCTGTTCTCTCCCATTCTCCCCCCCTCAACCATCATCATCAGCTGTTTGATCTCTGCCTGATCCAACAGACCATAGGCCACATGTCCCAGCAACTGTTGATAGACCTCTCCCCTATCCAGCTGAAACAGATCCAGAAATGCCTGGTTAGCCTGGCTAATACGCCCCTCCAGATTCATCACCACAACACCGACCTGCATCTTCTCCATAATCTGTTGGGCCACCTGGGTCGATTTCAGGTTCTCTGCAAGGGTCTGATTGAGGCTAGTGGATTGAGTAATTTCCATCGCCATTCTGCGCGTATTTTCATCCAACTGCATCAGTTCAAGCGGTAGACTTCCCACTATTGCGCGAACTCTTTGATCCTTGTTATCTGCCCCGGTGCGTTGTGTTAACGAGAGACACGGTTTAAGCAGTTGACGCTGGAGCAAGCGGAAGAAGAGCACAATAAAGAGGGCGACCAGTAGAAGCAGCAGCATAACTACACGATGTCTGTGTCGGTCATTTTGAGCGGACTGATCCAGTAACGTACCGTTCGACAGCGCGTATTCCTGACTACGATAGCCCTCCAGCTCCGTGATCAGTGCGTTAAACTGATCCTCCAACTGACTGACCTGCCGGGCATAATATTTATGGCTATCGATAAAATCATTGGTCAACGCGATGCGAAGGAGTACCTCTCCTATTCCACTCCCCAACAACTCCTCCTGTGTGTTGGCGACAGGGTCATGCTGTTGCAGTTGGGCGAGCGCCACCTGCTGTTCAAGGTATGATTGTTGACTCAGACGGGGATTCAGAAGGTTCACCAGATAGAGCCCCTCCTGGGTCATTCTATTCCACTGAGTGATGCGGGCCTGCCAATGCTTGGCTGAGATCACCGGATCGAGGTGCTTCAACTGCTCACGCTGCTGCTGCAGGCTGGAAAGAAACTGTTGTACCAGCCCTTTCTGATGAAGATAACTCTCCCGCTGCTGTTCAAGCAGCTTCTTGAAACTAACATACTTCTCCTCAATGTGGGGAGGGATACCCACCATTGGAGGGGTAGGCTCCGGGGAGCTCGAACGACCCGGCCTCCGTTTACTCTCCATGCGCTCCTCTTTTAGACTATGGATCAGGGTATGGCTGATGCGCCACTCCAGCTCTGCCCAGTGACTCATAGAGTAGCCCAGCTTTCCAAAAACAGCGGTTATCTGAGTCTCATAGCCCATGTATGCCTCAGCCAAATGAGTGGTCTGCTGGTTCATATCAATGAGATTCTGGTTCAGCCTGATGACATTCTCCAGCCCCCGTCTGCTCACCCCTTTAACCTTATCTAACAGAACCTGGTTCTGTTTAAACAGTTTTAGAACCTCTTTCAGCTCTGCCTTGAGATGCCGATCCAGATCAGGCAGGGTTTTGAAGTGGCCCGGATTAAGCTCGATGGCCAATATATCGAGCATTGCGCGCTTTAACAGCAAGAGAAACTGTTGAAGCGCTCCACGATACCCCGGAAAGGTATCACTGAGCTTATCGATCTCCAGACCAACCTCTACGGCCAGTTGGCGCCTCTGCTGTGCAAGCTGCAACCTCTCCTCATTCAGTCCATAGACATGAGAGCGGTGGCTTCTGATACTGGTTAGCTTCCTACGTAACGAACTGATTTCATCCTGCAGTGTAACCAGAGGGAGCCCCGATGAGCGCTCCAATTGAGCAAGCAACTGGCTCATGTGGCTATATTCACTATCAATCAGCTGTTCCAGATACTCATTATTGAGTGTAAAGCGATTTTTTGACTGTCTGCCACTCAGGTAGGTTGCGGTATTGAGATGGAGAGCACTCTCATTGAGAAAGCTGTTTTCCAGTAGCTGCAAAACCAGAGAGGCTCGCTGCTGTTGGGTCTCCTGCTGCTGCCCATCAACATACATTAAATGGAGAGTGGCGATGAGTAGAGCAAGGAGCAGGAAAGGAAGCGCAAACAGGGTGACTCTGCCATAGAGGGTGGTAAAAAACTGTTGCACCCCCTGCCATTGATGTAACGGTAGCCAGCGAGAAAACTGCTTGTTGCCCAGCCGGAGCAGGTAGAGGAGCCAGAGAGTGGCGAGGAGCCCCAGCAACTGCGAGATTCGTAAAACACCCTGTTGCCAGGGGGGGGAGATCAGTTGGTTAGCCTGCTCGACAGGTGCCTCGCTAACAAGACGCCAGGCCACATCACTGCTGATGTTCTTCTGTTCAAGCCGTAGCGGTGAGAAGGCGCTGAAAACGGGGGCACCACGATAATCCGCCACTGCCTCAACACCACTTTCCCGCAGTGGGATCAGAGAGAGCTGATTCCGTACCGGATACTCCCGGTGCCATTTGATCGGCTTTTCGCTAACGATGATGCGGTGGTTACCGTTAATTAGCCGATTATTATGGGGGACATAGCTGGGG
>JABHIC010000176.1 GCA_018671205.1 Gammaproteobacteria bacterium | reverse complement strand
GTCCAGCACCTCATGGATATTGGTCTCCCCCAACTGTGGACGGCGATTGGGTCCTAACATACGATCCAGCAGTAACTGCAGACGATCGGCCTCCCCGATGATGACATCGGTATACTCTTTGAGAGCCTCATCCTCCAGCTCACTCTCCAGTAGCTGAGCGGCACCTCGCAACCCACCCAGCGGATTTTTGATCTCATGTGCCAAACCACGTACCAGATCCGCAGAGGCACGGGTCTGATGGAGCAGCTGCTCCTCATGTTTAATACGCAGATGCTGGTCAACCCGCTGCAGCTCCATCAGCACCTGATTATCACCGATGGGAATCAGAGAGCAGTCGACAATGGAGTGCTCTCCGTGAATGATGGAGAGCACCACCTCTCGCTCGGTATAGGGAAAGTCGGTCTCAAACACACGTTCCAGCCCTTTCTCAATATCACAACGCAGCTCAACCAGGGTATCAAATGGCTGGTTCAGAGCCTGATTGGCACTCACCCCAATCAGCACCTCCGCCGCAGGGTTGAGGTAGTGAAGCCGCTTCTGTTGGTCAATGAGCAACTGGGCAATACTGGTATGTTCCAGTACCCGATCCCGCAGGCTCAGGTACTGGTTCGTATGTTTCTCTGTATCTATCATCCCCATCCATAGTGCAATCACTATACCAACTCCGTATGTCGATACAGCTGATTGTCCCTCCCTAAATTATAGAATAAAAACAAAAGGTTGATCTTTTTATTGTGGTTAATTGCACACGCATGCAATAGCGTCACTATGCCGGTACGCACTATTGTGGTGCATAAAAAAAGCCCCCCCTGCAGATCAGGAGAGGCTTTTCTGAGTGAACGCTCTACTATGCCTTACACACTGTAGTACATATCAAACTCAACCGGATGAGTCGTCATCCGCATACGGGTGACATCTTCCATCTTCAGCTCAATATAGCTATTGATGAAGTCATCGGTAAACACATCCCCCTGGATCAGGAACTCACGATCCTTATCGAGAGAGTCCAGTGCCTGTTCAAATGAACTACAGACGGTTGGGATCTCTGCTGCCTCTTCTGCTGGCAGGTCATATAGATCCTTATCCATTGCCTCACCCGGATCAATCTTGTTCTTGATGCCATCCAGGCCCGCCATCAGCATTGCTGAGAAAGCGAGGTATGGGTTAGCTGTGGGGTCTGGAAAACGAACCTCAATGCGGGTTGCCTTGGGTACCGGTACAAAGGGGATACGGATGGAGGCAGAACGGTTACGAGCCGAGTAGGCCAACATTACCGGAGCCTCAAAGCCGGGAACCAGCCGTTTGTAGGAGTTGGTCGAGGCGTTGGTGAATGCATTCAGTGCGCGGGCATGTTTAATGATCCCCCCAATGTAGTAGAGCGCATCCTGAGAGAGGCCTCCATACTTATTACCGGAGAAGACATTCTTGCCCTTCTTGGCGATCGATTGGTGAACGTGCATACCGGTGCCGTTATCACCCACAATAGGTTTCGGCATGAAGGTTGCTGTCTTGCCATAGGCATGCGCCACATTATGTGTCACATACTTAAGGATCTGTACCTCATCTGCCTTCTTCACCAGTGAGTTAAACGCAGTGGCGATCTCATTCTGGTTGGCTGTGGCCACCTCATGGTGGTGTGCCTCGATGGTTAGCCCCATATCTTCCATCACCAGAGACATCGCGGTACGAATATCCTGGGTAGAGTCCACTGGGGGAACCGGGAAGTAACCACCCTTGACCCCAGGGCGGTGGCCCATGTTGCCCCCTTCATAGACCTTCTCGGTATTCCAGGAGGCCTCTTCAGAGTCTACTTTACAGAAAGAGCCGCTCATATCTGCGCCCCAGCGTACATCATCAAACAGGAAAAACTCCGGCTCAGGACCAAAGTATGCGGTATCACCGATACCGGTAGACTTCAGGTACTCCTCGGCACGGTATGCCACCGAACGTGGGTCGCGCTCATACCCTTCCATGGTAGCCGGCTCAACGATGTTACAACGGATGATTACCGTTGGCTCTTCGTAGAAAGGGTCCAGCAGTGCGGTATCGGGGTCTGGCATCAGGATCATATCCGACTCGTTAATCCCTTTCCAACCCTCGATGGATGAACCATCAAACATTTTACCGGTCTTGAAGAAAGCGGCATTCACCTCGGCAGAGGGGATTGTGACATGCTGCTCCTTACCCTTGGTATCTGTAAAACGGAGATCAACAAATTTGGAGTTGCTCTCCTTGATGAGCTTGAGTACTTTCTG
>JABHIC010000175.1 GCA_018671205.1 Gammaproteobacteria bacterium | reverse complement strand
GCTGGTGGCTTGACCCAGCTCTCAACTGCCCTCTACCCAGCTAGCTCAGCCCACGCCCAATCCAAAAAACTTCAGCAAACCTATCATCGTCTCCAGTTAGTGATTCTCGCGCTCAGTGTCACAGGCCTCGCTCTCTATTTCTCCTTTGGCTTGAGATTTCTCACCTGGTGGCTCACTGATCTCACACTAGTTAGTAATGTTCATAGTGTTCTTATAATTCTCATTCCATATCTTGCTGTTCTTATGCTTACCCCACTTGCCTCCACGATTCTGGACTCACATAATCGGCCGGGCCTCACCTCGCTCTTTACCACTCTCACGATCGCACTGGAAATAACCCTCGCGCTTATTCTTCTGCCCAGTAGGGGACTACTTGCCCCGCCCATCGCCGCACTCGTCTCAGTGGTGCTCACGACTCCAGCACTTCTCATCGTCACAGATCGTACGCTCAGAAGTAAGGTAAAATAATCATATGCAATACGGCTCTATCCCAGCAGGTGGTCTAGGTACCAGACTTCAACCCATCGGTTTTAGCAAAGAACTCGCTCCAGTTGCCGGCCGTGCAGTCATCGAGTACTTGATAGAGCGTATGGTCGCCTCCGGCATCGAGAAGATCTTCATTAACACCGCAGAGGACAAGACCGACCTCATCCGCTACCTCAGTACTAAGAGTGAGTATCGTGATCACCTCATCTACCTCGTGCGCGAGCGCAAAGGCCTTCTCGACGGCATAATCCAGCCTGCTCAGTTCTTGCGCGGTGACGATGAGCTCTTTTTCGGCCTCCCCGACACTATTTGGTACCCGACAGACGGCTTCTCTCAGGTCATGGATCAGCCGGGTAAGGTAGTCCTGGGCCTTTTTGACACCGGCACTCCTGACTCATTCGACTCCGTAGTTACGGGTGACAATAATCAGATCCAATCAGTCGAGGTAAAAGTAGCTAATCCCAAAAGCAAATGGACCTGGGGCATCGGCAAGCTCACAGTCAGCGAAATCCCTCTCCTTACGAAACTCGCTGGTAAGCAGGAGGGCACTCCCCTTTTTGGGGTCGCAGCTCACGACTACGCCCAGTCCCATCCTGCATTCGCAGTCGAGCTTTCTGGCAGCTCATATCTCGATATCGGGCAACCAGAGGCATACGCCCAGGCCGACCAATTCGTCCAGTCCCATAGTTAATTCAATGATTCGAATCATTATATTAATAGATTTATGACACAATCTCTCGTCTCACTCCTAATCCCCACCTACAACCGCGCTGAGTTTCTGGGTGAAGCACTGGACTCCGCTCTCGCTCAGGATTATGATAATCTCGAGATCATCGTCCACGATGACGCAAGCACCGACTCTACCCCAGAGTTGCTCGCTGGCTACTCCGATCCCAGGCTCCGCATTATCCGCACCGAAGATAATCACGGCATGCTCCCAGGGTGGAACTATATTGTCGGAGAGGCAAAAGGGGACTACATCAAGTTTCTCGCCTCAGATGACTTGCTCGAGCCCACTTGTGTCAGTGAGTTAGTCGCCGCAGCGCTTAAACATCCCAACGCCGCCCTTATCACCTCACAGCGTCAGTTTATTGATGAGTCAGGAGAGCTAGTCCGCATCGTGGGATTCGGGGAAAAAGATCAGGTAGTAGATGGGCGAGATCACGCTCACTGGATCCTCACTAATCTGCGGGCCAACTTGATCGGTGAGCCCACAGCCACTCTCTATCCACGCCGGCTAGTTAAGCTGGCAGGGGAGTATGACCCCACTTTCTCCCAGTTTGCTGATTTTGAGTACTGGATCAGGCTTCTGGAGCACGGGGACTTAGTCTATATACATAAGCCTCTCTGCTCATTTCGCCTCCACGAGGGGAGTAGTACATCTGCTGCCCAGCGTGATGGCAGATTTATCACCGAGATTTTTACTCTAATCAATAAGTACTATGACTCCTCCCATTTTCAAGAGGTGTTCTCACTCTCCAATCAGGATCGTAAGGATGTCACCAGACAAAAAACTCTCGACACGCTCAAAAACATCAAAGATCTTTTCTTGCAAGGCAAGCTCACTCGCGCATTCACCTATCTCTCCCGTCTCATAACCCGCCCCCACATCTTGAGATAATCCTATAGTTGTCCTTAGAATGTATATGTGCTATACTCTTTGCAGTTAGTAAAAAGACACTGCTAATAGGCCATAGGTTTTTAGAACGTAAAAGAAATGTTCCCGAGATCTTCCCTTATAGTTTT
>JABHIC010000174.1 GCA_018671205.1 Gammaproteobacteria bacterium | reverse complement strand
TCCCAGGCATGGTGCGCTTGTTCTTTGTGGTGGTGTAGTAGTATCCAGTTCCGGCTGAGGAGACCAACTTAATCTTGTCACGCATAACTCTGTTCCTTACTCTTTAGACGACCTTAGTGAATACCTTCTGGTATTGCACCTGATTGATACTATACCTTCTCACCACGGGCACGAATATCAGATAGTACTGAATCAATGCCTTTCTTGTCGATAATCCGCATCCCTTTGGGGGTGAGACGTAGTTTGACCCAACGGTTCTCACTCTCTACCCAGTAGCGGTGGGTGTGGAGGTTCGGTAGAAAACGACGGCGGGTCGTGTTATGTGCGTGTGACACATTATTTCCTGCCACGGGGCGCTTACCGGTCACCTGACATACTCTGGACATGACAACTCTCCAACAAAAATCTTATATACTGAAAGAAAAGAGCGCGAATTCTGCCAGAGAATGGGGCGGGAGGCAACTGCCGAGACCGATTAATTTATTAGATTCCTGATAGGTTGCTGAAGGGTGCCTCTAAAAATTACTATTTCCAGAACCACCCCGTATAATGGCGCCATTCAATGGTGCTGTTTTCAGGAGAGCGAAGAGATGTCGATGGATGATCGTGATGGTCTGATCTGGATGGATGGTGAGATGGTGGCGTGGCGCGAGGCCAAGGTGCATGTACTCACCCATACCTTGCACTATGGGATGGGGGTCTTTGAGGGTATTCGGGCCTATAAAACCGCCACCGGGCCTGCAATTTTTCGTCTGAAAGAGCATACAGACCGCCTTTTCCGTTCCGCCCATATTATGGATATGGAGATTCCGTGGAGCCGGGAGGAGATTAATGCAGCGACTCGGGCAGCGGTACGTGAAAATGGTCTGGAGAGTGGTTATATTCGTCCGATGGCCTTCTATGGCTCGGAGGGGATGGGGTTACGGGCCGATAATCTGCAAGTCCATATGAGCATTGCAGCGTGGGAGTGGGGAGCCTATCTGGGGGCAGAGAATCTGGAGAAGGGGATTCGGATCAAGACCTCCTCTTTTACCCGGCACCATGTCAATATCACCATGTGTAAGGCGAAGGCCAATGGCCACTATATCAACTCCATGCTGGCGCTCAATGAGGCGTTAAAAGATGGCTATGATGAGGCGCTGTTGCTGGATGTGGATGGTTTTGTTGCTGAGGGGAGTGGCGAGAACTTTTTTATTATCCGTGATGGGGTGATCTACACCCCGGAGTTGACCTCGGCACTGGATGGAATTACTCGCCAGACCCTGATGGTACTGGCCGACGAAATTGGGGTAGAGGTGCGCGAGAAGCGTATCACCCGGGATGAGGTTTACACCGCAGATGAGGCCTTCTTTACCGGCACGGCCGCCGAGGTGACCCCCATTCGTGAACTGGATAATCGTGCTATTGGGGCAGGCAGTCGTGGACCGATCACGGAACAGCTGCAGACGCTCTATTTTGATCTGGTTCACGGTCGCCTTGAGGGGCATGATGAGTGGTTGGATCACGTTTGATGAAGATCGCCATCGCCGGGACGGGTTATGTGGGGCTCTCAAATGCGATGCTGTTATCCCAGCACCATGAGGTAGTAGCACTCGACATCATCCCTGAGAAGATTGAGATGCTAAACCGTGGTGAGTCACCGATTGAGGATGAGGAGATTACTGACTTTCTGCAAAATCGGGAGCTCAATTTTACCGCGACGCTCGACAGAGAGGCGGCCTATCAGGGTGCAGACTTCGTCATCATCGCTACTCCGACCGACTACGATACCGAGAACAACTACTTCAATACCCGCACTGTGGAGGCTGTCATCCGCGATGTGATGGCGATCAACCCTGCTGCGGTGATGGTGATTAAGTCGACCGTACCCGTCGGATATACCGAGAGAACCCGCAGGGAGATGGAGTGCGAAAACCTGCTCTTCTCCCCCGAGTTTCTGCGTGAGGGGAGAGCCCTCTACGATAATCTTCACCCCTCCCGAATTATTGTCGGGGAGCAGTCAGTGCGTGCCAGGCAGTTTGCCGCGCTCTTGGTGGAGGGGGCTGATAAGAGTGATATCCCCCTCCTCTTTACCAACTCTACTGAGGCAGAGGCGGTCAAACTCTTCTCCAATACCTATCTGGCAATGCGGGTCGCCTACTTTAATGAGCTGGATACCTATGCCCAGGTTCATGCTCTCGATACCCGACATATCATCGAAGGGGTCGGACTCGACCCCCGAATTGGCAGCCACTACAATAACCCCTCCTTTGATTATGGCGGCTACTGCCTGCCTAAGGATACCAAACAGCTACGGGCCAACTATCAGGATGTTCCCAGTAATCTCATTCATGCGATTGTGGATGCCAACTCCACCCGTAAAGATTTTATTGCCGATAGTATTATCCAGAGGGGGCCGAAAGTGGTGGGTGTCTACCGACTGATCATGAAAAGTGGCTCCGACAACTTTAGGGCCTCCTCCATCCAGGGGATCATGAAACGGATCAAGGCGAAAGGGATCGAGGTGATCGTCTATGAGCCGGTCCTTGAGGAGGAGAGCTTCTACCACTCCAGAGTGGTTAATGATCTGGACAGTTTTAAACAGCAATCAGATCTGGTCATCGCCAACCGTCTTGCGGATGAAATCCGTGACATAGCAGAGAGAGTGGTCACCAGAGACCTTTTCGGACACGACTCATGAAAAAAATATTAGTTACCGGTGCCGCAGGTTTTATCGGCTCGGCCCTCTCCATTCGGCTACTGGAACGGGGGGATCAGGTTGTCGGTATTGATAACCATAATGACTACTACGACCCGGCGTTGAAAGAGGCGCGGCTCGCTCGCCATGCCGACCATCCTAACTACACCCATATCCGTATGAGTCTGGAGGATCGAGAGGGGATGGCAGCGCTGTTCAGCGAGCAGCAATTTCAGGGGGTGGTCAACCTGGCGGCTCAGGCGGGGGTACGCTACTCACTGGAAAATCCACTCGCCTACATTGATACGAACCTGGTCGGTTTTGGCCATATTCTTGAGGGGTGTCGTCATAATAAGGTGGAGCATCTTGTTTACGCCTCATCCAGCTCGGTCTACGGCTCCAACACCAAGATGCCCTTCAGTATTCACGACAATGTCAACCATCCGGTGAGTCTCTATGCCGCGACCAAAAAGGCCAATGAGCTGATGGCTCACACTTATAGTCACCTCTATCACCTCCCCACCACGGGGCTACGCTTCTTTACGGTCTATGGGCCGTGGGATCGTCCCGATATGGCACTACAGAAATTTACCCGAGCGATACTGGCCGGGGAGAAGATTCAGGTATTCAACTATGGTAAACACCGTCGAGACTTCACCTATATTGATGATATCGTCGAAGGGGTGATCCGGGTGCTGGATCGACCGGCCCCCCCCAATCCGGAGTGGAGTGGTGATCAGCCAGATTCAGCCACCAGCCAGGCTCCCTGGCGAGTCTACAATATCGGCAATAATAATCCGGTGGAGTTGATGGACTACATTGAGGCGCTGGAGGAGGCGCTGCAGACCCGGGCTGACAAAGAGATGCTCCCTCTGCAACCGG
>JABHIC010000017.1 GCA_018671205.1 Gammaproteobacteria bacterium | reverse complement strand
TGCAGATCATCCTGCTCAAAAAAGCTACGCAGAAAGTCATGCAACAGCCCCTTCAGATCAGCAAAACTGACCTCCTCATCCACAATCAACCCCTCCACCTGGTGAAACATCGGGGTGTGGGTCAGGTCTGAATCACAGCGGTAAACCCGACCGGGGGCGATCACTCGAAGGGGGGGAGCCGTCTGCTCCATCACCCGTATCTGAACCGGTGAGGTGTGGGTTCTCAACACGCGCCCATCGGGAAAATAGAAGGTATCATGCATCGCCCGTGCAGGGTGGTGGGCAGGGATATTGAGCGCCTCAAAGTTATGGTAGTCATCCTCGACCTCCGGCCCTTCTGCCACCTCAAATCCGACACGCTGGAACAACTCCTGAATCCGCTCCAGGGTTCGGGTCACCGGATGAATAGATCCGTGATGATGACTGCGCCCCGACAAAGTGACATCAATAGTCTCTCTGGAGAGCTGCTCATCGAGAGCGATACGCTCCAACTCACCTCTCTTCTTCTCTATTTTCTGCTGCAGCTCCTGCTTGGCACGGTTTACTGCGGCTCCGGTCTGTTTACGCATTTCAGGGGCCAGGCTACCCAGAGTCTTGAGAATGGCGGTCAGTGCCCCTCTCTTGCCCAGCATACCAACGCGCACCTGATCCAGTGCAGCCAGATCACTCGCCTGCTCAATCGCAGCTTCTGCCTCAACCAGCAGGGTTTTTAATTCTGTACTCATCTTTTTACGACTCAAATACAATAGAAAAGGGGGCAGCAAGCCGTGATAGCGTGCCGCCCCCTCTTTTCGGCGATCCGATTACAGTGCGGCCTTTGCCTGCTCTGCCAGGGTTGCAAATGCAATTTTGTCATGAACCGCCAGGTCAGCCAGAACCTTACGGTCAACCTCAATACCCGCCTTATTCAATCCATTGACCATATTACTGTAGGAGATCCCATTATTACGGGCCTCTGCATTGATACGGACAATCCAGAGTGAACGAAATTGACGTTTCTTCTGACGACGATCACGGTAGGCATATTGCCCCGCTTTGGTGACAGCCTGCTTGGCAACACGATAGACCCGGCTTCGGGCGCCATAATAACCACGCGCCTCTTTCAGAACCTTTTTATGACGTGCACGTGCCTGAACACCTCTTTTTATTCTTGGCATTTTCGCTTCTCCCGGCTTAGCTGTAAGGCAGCATACGTTTCACCGCAGCTGTGTTACTTTCATGGACTGTGATTGGACTACGTAACTGACGTTTACGTTTAGTCGGCTTCTTGGTCAGGATATGACTGCGAAACCCTTGTCCACGCTTAAAACCACCGGACGCGGTTGCTTTGAAGCGCTTCGATGCGCCTCTCTTTGACTTAATTTTTGGCATCTTCTTACCTCTTCTACTTTAGTGCGGGGCATTCCCCGTTAATAACTCTCTGCCGGTGTGCCATTAACCGCACAGAGACCAACAAAACATCTTTATCTACATTCCCCCAGGATCACCACTATTTTTTCCTGGAGAGCGGGGCGATCACCATGATCATCTGTCTCCCCTCCATCTTGGGGAACTGCTCCACTTTTCCATACTCCTCCAGATCCTTTTCAACCCGCTTTAGCATATCCATGCCGATCTCACGGTGGGCCATCTCACGACCCCGGTAACGAATCGTAACCTTGGTCTTGTTCCCCTGCTCAAGAAACTTCATCAGGTTTCTCAGCTTAATCTGATAGTCCCCCTCACCTGTGCCCGGACGAAACTTGATCTCTTTGATCTGAACCTGTTTCTGTTTTTTCTTGGCGGCGCTCTTCTTCTTGCTCTCTTCGAACAAAAATTTGCCGTAATCCATCACCCGGCAGACAGGTGGCTCTGCCTTCGGTGCAATCTCAACCAGATCAAGCTCTGCTTCTACAGCCATCTCCAGAGCTCGTGCTCTTGGAACAATAACTGATTCCGATTGATCTGCCCCAAAAACGCGCATCTGCGGCGCGGTAATCTCCTCGTTGATTTGATGCTCCCGGATCTTCTCCGGCATCCGGCCTCTCGGCCCTCTTGGCTGTAGTGCGATCTCAAGTTCTCCTGTTAATCAATCAAAAATCCTTAAATCCATAAAAATAGAGGCCTTAACTGGGGGCTCCCTCTTAAACCTGCTTTCGTGCAGTTATATCTGCTCGCAACTGCTCCATCATTGCCTCAATGGAGAGGGTACCCAGTGTCTCCCCCCCCCGCATGCGAACCGCAACGCTCCCCTCTTCCATCTCACGATCCCCAACTACAAGGATATAGGGAACACGCTGCATAGAGTGCTCGCGAATTTTAAGGCCTATCTTCTCGTTTCTCAAGTCACATTCCACACGAAAACCACCATTATTAAGCTGATTTGCCACATTTTCTGCTGCTTCACGCTGTTTATCCGTAATATTGACCACCACAGCCTGCAGTGGGGAGAGCCAGGTAGGCATAGAACCGGAATATTCCTCAATCAAAATACCGACAAATCTCTCCAATGAACCGAGGATCGCGCGGTGCAACATCACCGGATTCTTTCTATTTCCCTCCTCATCCACATAGGTCGCCTCCAGACGGCCCGGCATGGAAAAATCCACCTGAATAGTGCCACACTGCCAGACCCGACCAATGCAATCTTTCAGCGAAAATTCAATTTTTGGGCCGTAGAAAGCCCCCTCTCCCGGCTGTAACTCCCACTCCAACCCTTTGGTATTGAGCGCCGTCTCCAACGCCTGTTCGGCCTGATCCCACTCTTCATCACTGCCGACCCGCTTCTCTGGACGGGTTGAGAGCTTAATCAGCACCTGATTAAAGCCAAAGTCCTCATAGACCTCAAACAGCAGTGCCATAAAGTCAGCCACCTCTGTCTGGATCTGACTCTCGGTACAGAAGATATGGGCATCATCCTGGGTAAAGTTACGCACTCGCATCAGCCCATGCAGCGTACCCGAGGGCTCATTACGATGACAGGAGCCAAACTCGGCCAGACGCAAAGGTAGGTCACGGTAACTACGCAGCCCCTGATTATAGATCTGTACATGCCCAGGACAGTTCATCGGTTTGATCGCATAGTCCCGGTTTTCCGAGTGGACGGTAAAAATCATATCACCAAAT
>JABHIC010000016.1 GCA_018671205.1 Gammaproteobacteria bacterium | reverse complement strand
CTCTGATGTACCCCTGCAGGTCGAAGTACGCCATATCTTCTGGTCGTAGCATTTCACAGTTCTGGTCCATCTCTTTAAGAGTACGATTCAGTAGCATGTCAAACTCGCTGTCTACTCTGGCTTTGATTTTTGTTGTTGTCATTCTGGTTCTCGGTGTTGTTTGTTTCAGTAACTAGTATTATACACAGTAAAATAGGTATTACAGCCTTTATTTCAAGCTTTCCATCAAAATATCTTGAACCTTCGCTTTACCTTCAATCGCTGCTGCAACCTTCTCATCAACTGTACCTGCGACCAAGAGCCTATAGATCATCACAGGCTTGGTCTGCCCGTTGCGGTGGAGTCGTGCGTTGGTCTGGATATAATGCTCAAGGTTCCATGTCGGTGTTGTCCATACCAAGTGCCTTCCACCATGTTGGAGGTTTACGCCAAATCCGGCACTCGCTGGATGAACTGCCAGAAGCTTGATCTTGCCCCTATTCCAGTCGTCAATAGTGCTGGGGTTGTCCCTCACCTCTATCAGCTCTGGGAACTTGAACCTCAACCGATCTAGTTCGTGCCTATACTGATAGACAACTAAACAGCTCTCATCACCAATGGATAGTAGTATGTCCTCCAGTGCCTCAAGCTTCGCGCCGTGAGAGTGTACGCTGTTGCCTTCTTCGTCGTAGACCATACCACTGGTGAGTTGGAGCAACTTATTAGTGAGTGTAGCTGCTGTGAGTGCTGTCACCTCTGAGTCTTGCACCTCCAATACCAGCTCTTTTTTGAGCGTGTGGTACTGCTTCAGTGCTTTGGGTGGTAGGTCAACAGGGACATCTACAACCAGCTTCTCCGGTAGATCGAGATAGTCCTCTGCTGTCATAGAGAGGCAGAGATCAGAGCATCGCACCTCTATCTCTTTGTGCGCGTGGGCCTTTGGCTCATAACTCCAGCCCATGTAGTCAGCATCAAACCACCTACTGCGAAAGGCTGTAAGAGTCTTGCCCAGACGCTCCCCACGATCCAATAGATAGATCTGGCTCCATAGATCCTCAAGCCCCTGAGGTGCAGGGGTGCCAGTGAGTAGAACTAAGTGTTCCCAACGACCTGCAACCTTCTTCAGTGCTTTAAAGAGCTTGGTCCCTCGGTTCTTAACGCGACTGGATTCGTCAATGATCACAGTGGGCCACCTCCACCCGCCCTTACCTATGGTGTCTACCAGCTTTGCTACCAGTTCAAAGTTGATGAGGTAAATGTCCGCAGGTTTATCGAGCGCGGAGGCTCTCGCCTTTGGGGTACCTGTAAGGTGGACATAGGTTGCTTCAGGCCACCACTTCTCCAACTCTTCAGGCCACGTATGGTCTATGACTCGCTTGGGGGCCATGATGATAGTCGCCCCCTTCATCTCTTTTAATGCCTCGATGGTGATTCGGGACTTCCCGAGGCCACAACCAGCGAACAGAGCAGAGCGTGGGTACTTGAGGATATGTTGTTTGGCCCTCTCTTGGTATTTATACAGCGGTAGATCATTCATTTCTTGTACCACGGGGATACTTCCCCCTCTGCGTTCATCGGTATACCCTTTGCCCAATCAGGCAAGCGGCACATAACCTCTTCCAACTTCTCTAATTCCTCTGGTTGCCCATAGCAGACAATCTCATCATGAACATGGAAGCGAACATCAAAGCCCTCTTTCTCACACTCCAGCAGTGCGTGGGCCAATAGGTCACGGGCCACTGCTTGGCAGACATTCTCAACGAGTATTCCATGCCATACGTTCTTTCCATCCATATCAAAGCCATTGTTGCTTGGCCTCGCGTTTGGGTAGTACAACACCCTGCCCGAAGGCAAGCGGCACATAAGATACTTTTTGGTGCGTTTGTACTCAACCTTGGGTAGTTTGGTATCAACCACACCCCCACGCTTTGCAGCAGTCATACACTTACGCCAGTACTTGACGATGCTGGGGTTGGCGGCTCTCCAATCATTGACCACCTTCTGCGCGATACCTTCCTCAATCCCAAAGGCTTGAACCGCTCCAACCCCACCTCCGAAGCCACAACCAAGTGTTGCGCCTTTGCCATTCTGCCTTTGTGGTTTGGTAACGTCATCCTTCTTCACGTTGTACATCTTCGCAGCGGTGGCTTCGTAGATCTTGCCCTCACCTCTAAACTCTTCCAGTACCCACTCCTCTCCAGCCAGCCACGCAAGCACTCTCGCCTCAATCGCTGAGTAGTCGGAGATCAGTAGCACTTGACCTTCAGGCGGGATGAGTGCAGAGCGTAGGGCAGAACCCAATAGCCCCTGAACATTGTCGCCGTAGAGCGTAGCGAGCCAATCAAGATCACCTGTTTTGATTGCTTCTCTAAAGTCGGTGGTAACTGGAACTATCCCACGGGCTAGGTTCTGAGGCTGTACGCGCCTCCCCGCCCAGCGTCCTGTTTGCCCCGCCCCGTTGTATTGGAGAATGCCGCGAATAGCCCCATCGTCGCAAGACGATACCTTCATAGACTGGTACTTCTTACTGCTGGTCTGCGAGAGCTGCTGGCGTAGTGTTATCACCTCCCCAATCTCTGGGCTGTATTTGGATTGGTCAAGCCCCTGTACCGTGTCTTTGCGTAGGTTATTGATCTTGACCCCGTTCTCTTTAAACCAGGCAAGTAACTGCTGCTGACTGTTAGGGTTGTCTAACCTCGTTAGTGTGCGCAGTCTGTCCATACACTGTACACGGTGGGCAGTGTCTATCTTGATCGCCCCAGCTACCAGCTCCTGATCTACATAGATCGCTCTATCGTTGATCCTCTGATCTTGGTGCCATACTTCTGACTGCTTCAGTGGTTGCAGCGCCTTATCCAAAGCACGTTCAACCTCTACGTCCTGTTGGCAGTAGGCTACGAAGTCCAACCAATCCTGATCCTCTGCGTTTGGCTCTTGGTAGGGTGGGATTGAGAACTTACGGATCAAAGCCGTTCCACGCTTGTCCTTCTGGTAGTCAAGCTCAAGCGCCGTTGCTGCTCCAGCGAGTGAGGCAGGTAGGTTCATAGCTCTAGCGCGGGTGGCTGTGCAGTCCCACTGCTCGATGGGTATGTCTATCCCGTTCTCTTTGAGGCAAACGCGCTCAAACTGACTGTTATGTGCAGCATATAGCCCATCAGTGGGCAGGTAGTCAGATAGTGGGGGGCCATCTAATATGGTCCATGTCTGTACAGGCCCATCGTCTATGGCCCAACAAGCAATAAGCACCTCTACTTGTTCGGCGTATGTGTGAACCCCCGCTTTTGTAATATCGATGGGGGAGCGAGTTTCAATATCAATATGTATAGTCATAATGTAAAAGACCCCTCATAAGAGGGGCCGTAGTTCCTACCAGTCTTCGCCGTCTGCTTCGTCTTCGCCTTCATCGAAAGCGTCGAGGTCAGCAGAAGCTCCGCCACCGAAGGACTCTCCATCTTCCCAGAACTGGACAGCCAAGAGCTTGCAGTTGATGAACTTGCCGTAGGAGTTGTTCTGCGCCCACAAATCCACCTGCACGTTCACAACACAACCCGCGTATGGCTTACCATCGGCTTCTGTTAGCTCTTGTTTGGCGCGGCTGATGACTTTAGGCTTGACCTTGTTGGAGGCTTTCATAAAGACCATATCTGCGTAACCGTCTGCTACATCACCTTCATCGTCGGTTTTCTCGTTGCCAATCTTCACTAAGCGGCGCATAGAGTTGTCGTCCTGCTTTTTGAGAACTGCTTTCGCCTTGTCACCAAACTCCTCTTTAGCGACCTTCTCAATCGCCGCCATCAGTTTAGTGTGGGTCTCACCACCCTCATCCATCAGCATAGTGGCTGAGAACTTGGGCTCTGAGTCACCATAGCCTGATGCTTTGAACAGTGAAGGATAGGATAGGCGTACCTGCTTTAACAATGTTTTCATTTCTTTATTCTCCAGTAGGGAAATCGTCGATAGTAGCCGCGTTCAACTCGGGCCTAGGATCGTCTAGTTTTACAAGCGCTGGTTTTCCAGCGGGTTTAATGGTGACCTCATCCATAACGGACTTGGCCTTTTTCTTCCCCCCAAGAGCCTTTTCAATGGCCCCCAGAGTGTTGAAACTTTTACGGTAGATGACATCATCATCTAGTCCTGCTTCTCTCAAGGTCTCTTCAGCGTCTGCTTTGAACTTGCGGTTGGCCTTACCTGCCACCAGCTTGTATGAGGGCAGCGTCTCACCCTGCTCTACAGTCTTGAGCGCGTAGGCTTGTAGCTCTGAGGCCCACACCTTTGCAGCTTCAGCCACTGGGAGTAAGTCTGCCACCTCTTGACGAGTGAGGCGGTCTACTGGTTGGTCGGGTAGTGCCAGCAGTTGGCGTACACGCTCTCTACAGATCGCTCTAGCCTTGCACCAGCGGCAACCCTTAGGGGTAGGCACAACCGCTGCTGCTGGGTCTTCAGTGGCTAGAGCAGCAGGGAGCACAACCTCATCGGCCCACTTCAGTAACTCCTCTGTTGAGATCGTCCACTCGCTAATATGGTCTAACCTCGGTTGGATGATCGTTAGTACCAGCTCATCTATCTCATACTCGAACTGATACTTTTGGAGTGCCCCCAGAGCGTAGAGCATGAGCTGAGTGTTGTTGTCGGCTGACACCTGTACACCCTTACCCCACTTCAGATCCGTAACATGGGCCTTACCTTCATGAATGATGAGCGCATCGACAGTACCAAACCCTTCAGGTACCCACTCATCATAAGCAACCTGTACCTCAACCTGTAGAGCGCCAGTTGTCTCTCGCACATAGTCGAGGTACATCTGAAGCTCAGGGTGGGTGTCAGGTGCGTTCTCTCCTGTCTTGAGGCACTTCTCCGCTATGTCATGAGCCTCTGTACCTTCAGCAGCAAAGGGTGACTCATCCTCCGGTAGATCCTCGCAGATACGAATAGAGGCGGGGCAGTTCATCCAAGTAGCAGAGCCAGAAGCGCCTAGTTTAGCGTGGGCGGTCACGGGGTAAGCTCCATCAGCTTAGAGTACACCAGATCACGCTCCTCAATGTTGAGGTCGGCAACCTTGCGCCCATCCATAATTTCCATTGCTTCTTTACGGTGGCCTTCTTTCGCTACGTTAGTGAGTACAGCAGTTAGTGTTTCGGCGGTGAACTCTTCATCTGACACTATCTCCTTTTTAGGTGCGGGCTTTTTCTTCGCTGCTTTCTTCTTAGGCTTAGGCTTAGGCTCCTCCTCTGTTGCCTCCAGCGGTAGTTCAATTTGATCTGGGTTGGTGGTTGGTGCTTCGATAGCGTCGGCCAATTTATAGAAGCCCTCTCCTATATGTACCAGTGCTGCTTTGAGTTTGATCTCGTTCATGTTCATCTCCTTACGGGTGAGTTGTTTGTGTTGTTGACGTCACCCCCTATACGGGGGTGTGGATTGAAACAAT
>JABHIC010000173.1 GCA_018671205.1 Gammaproteobacteria bacterium | reverse complement strand
CGATCTATTTATTCGTAGGCCTGTTCTTGCGACCACTATCAGCCTGCTTATTCTGGTGCTGGGGATACAGGCAATCTCCAAACTGGCGGTGCGCCAGTATCCAGAGACACAGAATGCGGTGGTTACCGTCACCACCATCTATTTCGGTGCCGATGCGGAGACAGTAGCGGGTTTTATCACTCAACCACTGGAGACCGCTATCGCACAGGCCGAGGGGATCGACTATCTCACCTCAACCAGTGTCAGCGGGGCCTCCACCATCAGTGCCAATCTGCGCCTCAACTATGATTCCAACCGCGCCCTCACCGATATCAATGCCAAGGTCAACTCCGTACTCAATCAACTACCGAATGAGACACAACAGCCGGTTTTGACGGTGCAGGTCGGTGACTCAGTCGGCTCAATGTATATGAGCTTCTCCAGTGATCGGCTGCTCAACAACCAGGTAACCGACTATCTGATGCGGGTAGTGAAGCCACAGCTGGATGGGGTCGAGGGGGTACAGAAGGCAGAAATTCTTGGACAGCGACGTTTTGCGCTACGGGCCTGGCTCGATCCGGCACGAATGGCCGCCTATAGTCTATCGGCTGCCGATGTCTATGCGGCACTGGCTGCAAACAACTATCTCACCGCACTGGGGAGCAGTAAGGGGCAGATGGTGAGTGTAGAGCTCAATGCAGCCACTGACCTCCATTCAGTGGAGGAGTTCCAGCGTCTCTCCTTGTGGGAGCAAGATGGAGCCATTGTGCGCCTGGAGGATGTGGCGACCGTGGTATTAGGCGCGGAAGATTACAACCTGACCACCGCCTTTGATGGTGAGAAGTCGGTCTTTATCGGCATCAACGTGGCACCAGATGCCAACGTGTTAGAGGTGGTTCAGCGAGTCAATAGACTGTTCCCACAGATCCAGTCAGAGATGCCGAGTGGGCTGACCGGCAAGATTGTCTACGATGGCACCAAGTTTATCGATAGCTCAATTAGAGAGGTGGTCAAAACGCTGATGGAGGCGCTACTGATTGTGACAGCGGTGGTCTTTCTCTTTCTTGGTAGCTGGCGCGCAGTGGTGGTACCCCTGGTGGCGATTCCACTCTCTCTGGTCGGTGCCTTCTTTATTATGCAAGCCTTCGGTTACACCATCAATCTGCTCACCCTGCTTTCTCTGGTGCTGGCCATTGGACTGGTGGTAGATGATGCGATTATTGTTGTAGAGAATGTTGATCGCCATATGCATATAGAGGGAAAATCCCCCATGGAGGCGGCACTGATGGCTGCGCGTGAGCTGGGTGGGCCGATCATTGCGATGACCGTGGTACTGATCGCCGCCTACGTGCCCATTGGGTTTCAAGGGGGGTTGACCGGTGCCCTGTTTACCGAGTTTGCCTTTACTCTGGCTGGTGCCGTTACCATCTCTGGTCTGGTCGCACTGACACTCTCTCCGATGATGGCCTCGCGGATGTTCAAACCGGGGCAGCAGGATTCCACCCTGGTACAGTGGGCCAATCGACAGTTCAACCGCCTCCATAACCGTTATCAGTCCCGTCTCAGCGGTACACTGGAGAGCTGGCCGGTGATGGTGGTGATGGGCGGCCTGTTGCTGCTGGGTGTAATCTATCTGTTTGCAACCGCCTCCTCCGAGCTAGCCCCGGAGGAGGATCAAGGGCTGGTGCTGGGGCAGGTGGTGGGAGCACCCAATGCCACCGCACAGCAGATGGCAAGCTATGCTGATCAGCTCTTTCAACTCACCCGTGATCTGCCCGAATATGACCAGATGTTCCAGATCACCGGTATCCCAACAATCAATCAGGGGATTGCCGGTGCCGTCTTTACCCCATGGGAGCAACGCCAGCGCAGTGCCGCTGAACTACAGGAGATTCTACAACAGCGCTGGAACGGTATTGCCGGTGCCAAGGTGGCAGCATTCCAGATGCCCGCCCTACCCGGTTCGGGTGGTTTGCCACTGCAGTTCGTGGTCAAGACTACCGAGCCATTTGAGCGCCTGAATGAGGTTGTGATCCAGCTACTGGAGCGGGCACAGGCAAGCGGTATGTTCTTTTTTGTCGATGCCGATCTAAAGATCGACAAGCCACAGGGTACCCTGATCGTGGACCGGGATCTGGCGGCAGATCTGGGGCTGACCCAGCGTGATATTGGTACGGCACTGGGGGGAGCGCTGGGCGGAGGTTACGTCAACCACTTCTCTATCGGTGGACGCTCCTACCGGGTGATGCCACAGGTGGCCCAGCAGGATCGGCTCAATCCAGAGCAGGTGCTGGACTATTACGTACGGACGCCATCGGGTGAGATGGTACAGGCGGCCACATTCGCAACCATCCAACAGAGTGTAGTGCCTGAGTCGATCAACCGCTTTCAGCAGCTGAATAGCGCCACCATCTCCGGGGTCTACGCACCTGGGGTATCCCAGCAACAGGTACTCGAGTTTATGCATCAGACACTCACTGCACTGGCTCCTGCAGGCTACAGTGTTGACTATGCCGGTGGCTCACGCCAGTACATGCAGGAGTCGGGGGGCTTTGTATTCACCATGTTGTTTGCGATTGTCATCGTCTTTCTGGCGCTGGCAATCCAATTTAACAGCTTCCGCGACCCTTTTGTGATTTTGGTCTCGGTACCGATGGCGCTGTTCGGGGCACTGCTGTTTATCAACCTCGGCCTCGCGACCATCAATATCTACACCCAGGTGGGGCTGGTGACACTAATGGGTTTAATCAGTAAGCATGGCATCCTGATGGTGCAGTTTGCCAATGAGCTGCAGTTGCGTGGGCGAACGAAAAGAGAGGCCATCATCGAGGCCTCAGCGGTACGGCTGCGTCCCATCCTGATGACCACCGCTGCCATGGTGTTGGGGGTGATCCCACTGGTGATGGCAAGTGGTGCGGGAGCTGCCGGGCGCTATTCAATGGGGCTGGTGATCTTCACTGGTCTTTCGATTGGTACCCTATTCACCCTGTTTGTGGTTCCGGCCGTCTACCTCATGGTTGCGAAAGAGAGAGAATCGGCTTCCGATGAGCCGTTGCCCCTACCTCTCTCCCCCCCTCTGACCCGGAGTGAATAGTGTATAATGATAGTATTAAACTGTTCATATCTTGATTAAGAGCGGGGAAATATCGTATATCAAGATATATTAGAAAAACCGGAGAGAGAAGTGAGTATCGGCAACATATATGTTTTCTCGCGTTATCGAAGGGTTATGCCACTCCTCACCCGTAATGGCTTTCCTGTCATGGATCGTTGAAAAATTCAATGAGACGTTTCTTCAGCTTCCTGAGAAGAGGGGGAGATTGCCTCGATACCGCAGAAATATGGCACACGATATGAGCCACCAAAAACCGGGTGGCACTATTAAAAGTAGAACCTCCGCATGACAATCCCTCTTTTTGGCGCCAAGAAGAAGAGCCTTAATCGGCGTGTTCTATTGATTGTGACGCTGCTGACAGGGGCATTACTGAGCAGTGCAGTCGCACTCAATATCTGGAGAGAGTACCAGAATCAGGTCGATTTGCTTGAGCAGCACGGGGTAGAGCTGGTCAGATTCCTGGCTGAAGCCATCAGTTCTCCACTCTGGTCAATGGATACCGAGGCGGTCAATAATACCCTTCGACTGGTTGCCAGCGATCCAGACTATGTGGGTATCATTATCGATGAGTTGAACGGCTCTCAAATAGTCATCGGAGATACCACCACAGAGGGTGATCTGATGCATTTCACACATGCCATTATCCACCATGACAGTGCTTATGAGCACAATACCAAGATTGGTGATATTGAATTGCTCCTCTCAACGAGACAGCTGCAAGCGTTTCTCTACAACAAGATATCGGCAGATGCCCTGCTTCTGCTGTTACTGCTTTTTCTGAATATAGTAGTAATCTACCGGAGCCTTCGCTTGATTAGGTACCCCATGGAGCAGCTAACAGAGTCCATGAGACAGTTTTCTGACGGCAACTATCAGCACAGTGTGTATGGTTTAGATCGACCCGATGAAATTGGGGTAATGGCTGAATCCCTTGAGGTCTTGCGCCACCACTCCTCTGGGCGTGAAGAGCTTAAGGATCAGCTCATTGAGGCCAACCGATCCAAAGATGACTTCCTCGCCTCAATGAGTCATGAACTACGGACACCACTGGCAACCATTATTGGTAACTGTGAAATACTCTCCGAAAAGTCGATGGAGAGTAGTGAACAGAAAATGATTCATGCCATTGAAATAGCCGGCCGAAATCAACTGGCCCTGGTTGACGACATTCTTGATATGTCCAAGATTGATTCAGGCAAGTACACACTTGATGAGACACCTTATGATCTTAATGTGCTACTGAATGAGCTGAAAATGATGCTCCAGATCAAGGCACAAGATCAAGGCGTCTCATTGACTATAGCGCTCAACACCGAGATGCCATTCCAGCTGCTTGGAGATGGACAGCGTGTGGGGCAAATCCTGATCAACCTGCTAGGCAATGCAATCAAATTTACCGAACACGGAGCCGTCGAATTAACCGTCTGGAATGACGCTAATTATCTCCTGTTTAATGTTAAAGACAGTGGTGTCGGAATGTCTCCGGAGACCATTGACAACCTGTTTGGCCGTTTCGAACAGGCGGATGGCTCTATCTCAAGGCGCTTTGGGGGGAGCGGTCTCGGCCTCTATATCTCCCTCAATCTTGCAGAGATGATGGGGGGTGAAATTGATGTCTCCAGCAGAGAGGGAACCGGTTCTATCTTCCAACTCCGTCTCCCTTTTCGTCCAACCTCTATTCCCACGGTAGACAATCCGACGGGAACTTCTCACCACTCCGTACTGGCAGAGCACTTTGAAGGGCATGTATTAGTCGCTGAAGATACGCCAGAGCTGCAGCTATTGGAGCGCAAGATACTGGAGTCGATGGGAATTACGGTCACCACCGTTGAGAACGGAAAAGAGGCAGTAATGGAGGCAAGCGCGAACCATTTTGATCTTATTCTGATGGATATGCAGATGCCCGAAATGGATGGTATCGAAGCGACGCAAACATTGAGACAACAGGGGGTAGAGATACCCATTGTTCCGTTAACGGCCAATGTCATGCAGAAACACCGGGATGCCTTCGCGGCGGAGGGGTGTGATGAGTTTCTGGCCAAGCCTATCGACCGTAAAGAGTTAAGGCGAGTATTGAATCGTTATCTGATACAGGAGCAGCGTAAACTGGGTGGACTGAGCATAATAAATCGACGCGAAAAAGAGAGAAGAGCGGAGGAGAGAAGAGAAGAAGAGAGAAGAGGGGCAGAAGAAGAGGTAGACGATGAGCTGATGGCCCTCTTTATTGATAGCTCCACCAAAAATAGAGCTCAACTGACTGCCGCACTTTCCAGCAAAGCATGGCCTGAGGTCAGAGCGGCTGCCCATAGCGTCAAAGGAAGCGCCGCCTCTTTTGGTTATCCCGAGTTATCCAAAAAGGCAGAAACCGTACAACTGGCTATTGATAACGAGCGCATGGAGGAGCTACCCTCTCTCACAATGGACCTAGTCATTGAAATGGGTAAGGTGTTGCCATGAGCTTGATCTGCCCCTATCAAAGAGTGAGACTGAGGACGAGAGGCCTCAGCTCCCAGGTGGCTGTCCGAGAATAGAGAATCCACTGCAAGACATTAATATTGCTGTTTTTTTCTCCTAATCACAAGACAATCGTGCCCGCTTGTTCAGCAGCTTTCCCTACCGGTCGGAGTGTTCAGATTTTGGGGGCCACCTTTTTTGCAATAGGGGTAGCATTAGGGTAATCTTGCCAGAAGTCATCGGCATGTTTAAGTGAGGGCAAATGCTCAGGGGGGGCAACAGACCATGCGTATTATCAACCGTTTTCTGTTCGTGCTAACCTTGGGGGTTATTGCAGCCACTCAGCTGGTTCACGCCGCTTCGTCAAAAACGGTCACTCTGGTTTATGAACCCATCCACAACCCACCTCAGGCTTTAGGGCGAGGGACAGCGATTGACTGGAGCAAACCGGGGCTTACTTTGGAGCTTTTGAGGCTGGTGGGTAAACAGTTAGGGGTTGATTTTCAATTCAAACGGGTACCCTGGAAACGGGGACTCTATCTGGTTAAGAAAAATCAGGTCGATGGTATTTTTCATGCCAGCTACAAAGAGAAGAGGGAGAAGGTGGGAGGCTACCCCAAGAGAGAGGGGGCGGTAGATCCGCAACGATCCATCTTTTTCCAATCCTATGTACTCTACACGCTGAAATCGTCAACGGTCGATTTTGATGGTACAGAGGTGGTTGGCATTGATGGTGATATTGGGGTGATGAGTGGCTACTCCATTGCCGAAAAACTGGAGAAAATGGGGCTCTCTATTGATCCAAGCCCCACTCAGGAGATGAACTTCAGTCGCTTATCCAGTGGAAAAATAGAGGCCTTTGCTACACTGGAAAATATGGCCGATGACTTTCTTAGCCGTAACAATGACCATTTCACCAGTGTACGCAAGGTTAAAACACCTCTTGTCCATAAACCGTACTACCTACTCTTCTCTCACCAGTTTATAGAGCACAACCCGGACCTCTCGGAACAGATATGGGACACGATTGCGGCGTTAAGTCACTCCGTTGAATTCAAAGAAATTATCTCTAAATACTGAAGCACAGCAAGTATTAGACGATATCGATGGCTCCAACAAAAACAACGATTGCCAGCCAGCTTTTTCGGAGGGTATTCCTCTTCTACATCCTCTCTGCCCTGTTGCTTGCCACTGTGTTGGTGGTGAATGGATACCACAACACACTGGATAAGCTGCTTGATGAGGCCAAACAGCTCGAAGCGTTTCACAAAGGGGAGATTGCCAGGCAACTTTGGCTGATGGAGGTGGAACAGCTGGATACCGTGGTATCCACGATGTTACAGACAGAACCCATCGCAAAAGTAAAAATTGAGGACACTCATCAAGAGATCTTGCTCCTCTCAGAGGAGTCAATCAGCAGAAACCCCGTTAAAAGGCTCTTCTCAAAGCAGTACCGGCAGAGCTTTCCTATCTACTACACCCATGAGATGGGGGTAGAGCAGATGGGTCAGTTAACACTCTACACCGCGCAATCTGCCATTATTGGGCGTATTCAATACCATCTGCTGCTATTGGCGGGTACAGGGCTGATTATGATAGCCGCATTATGGTTAATTCTGTTCTATGTGAGTCGTACGCTCCTCACTCAGCCACTCAATAGGCTGACCCTGTTGAGTCAGCAGGTAGACCTATCAAATCTTTACTCATTCAATCACTTAAAGGCCGCCTCTGAAGATAGTGAGCTGGGACAGTTGGAGTCTGCGTTTCTCACCATGTTGCATCGCCTGGAGATAGCCAGTGATAAAAACGAGGCGGAGCATGAACTCAACAACCAAATCTATCAAGAGACGCCTGTGGGTATTGCCGTCTACCATGAAAATGGGCAGTGTGTGACTGCAAACCGTGCGCTGGGAGAGATCATCGATGCGACACATGAACAGGTGATGCAGCAGAACTTCCACCAGCTTGACTCCTGGAAGGGGAGTGGGCTCTATGATGCGGCTCTGCAAGCCCTGCGTAGCGGTGAGATACAGAACCATGATACGCAGCTGGACTCAACCTTTGGTAATAAGCTTTATCTGGAGAGCCGCCTGATTCCATTGACAATGAAGGAGAGTCAGGGGGAGCTGATGGTTGTGATGCACGATGTCTCTCTCTACAAAAAAGCGGAAATACAGTTGCAACGTTTTAATCAGACGCTGGAAGAGAAGGTGGAGCAACGCACTCAGCAGCTGGAGGCCGCTATGCTGGCCAAAGATGAGTTCCTCGCATCGATGAGCCATGAGTTACGGACACCACTGACCACAATCATCGGAAATGGCGAGATTCTGGGAGAGAGCCCTTTAACCGAGGATCAACGAAATTTGTTGATCGCTATGGATCTCTCCAGCAATAACCTGCTCTCGTTAATCAACGACATCCTCGACCTCTCCAAAATAGAGGCCGATAAATTTGAGATCGACTACGCCCCCTTTGATTTAACCGTTCTACTGGAAGAGGTGGGTCAGATGTTCTCTGTCCCTGCGCGTGATTCGGGCCTTGCTTTTGAAATTAACCAGCAGACAACCCCCAGTCATCAAATCTGGGGGGATGGCAGACGTATTGGGCAAATATTGATTAACCTTATTGGTAATGCGATTAAATTCACAGAAAAAGGGAGGGTAGCAGTCACCAGCTGGGTCGATGACTCCCTCTATTTTTCCGTTGAGGACAGCGGAATTGGGATCACTCCCGAGGTTATAAAGCGACTCTTCACCCCCTTCGTACAGGCCGATAACAGCATCTCCCGACGTTATGGGGGAACGGGGTTGGGGCTTCATATCTCCCAATCTTTAGCCAAGACGATGGAGGGTCATATTGAGGTAACCAGTGTGGTGGGGAAAGGCTCTCGCTTTCTGCTCAAGTTACCCTATAGAGAGAGTGAGTTACTGCCTCAACTGCCGAGTAATAGCGGCAGAGATATTGCCTCTTCCGTATTACAGGAGAATTTTGAGGGTGAGGTGTTGATCGTTGAAGATACACCCGAGCTACAGCGCCTGGAGCGTCGAATTCTCGAGTCAGTGGGCGCCACGGTCACCGTTGTTAATAACGGAGAAGAGGCGATCAGCATGGCGGGCCAACAAAACTTCGATTTAATCCTGATGGATATGCAGATGCCCATTATGGGGGGGTTAGAGGCCACCGCACAGCTGCGCCAGCAAGGCAATCAGACACCTATTGTTGCGCTGACCGCAAACGTGATGCAGAAACATAAAGATCAGTTCAATCAGGTGGGAGCCAATGGCTTTCTACAAAAACCGATTAACAAAAATGAGCTGTTACGCACACTAAAAATCTACCTCACCCCCTCCCAAAGCCCGCCAACACCCAACACCTCCCCCGATACAGCGCCCACTCCCCTCTATGGACAGCCCCCCTATCCACTGCTCGTAATCGATGATGATGAAAATATTCTAAAGCTCTATCAGACCGTCTTTGAAGGTGAAGAGGAGAAAGAGCTGTTAATGAGTGATCTGGAGGAGATCATCGGTGAAACAGCTCCCTACCCCCTAGAAAAGGAGTTCACTCTCTCTTTAGCCAATCAGGGGAAAATGGGCGTTGAGATCGCACACCATGCCCTGCAACGGGGGCGTCCATTTCCCGTTGCTTTTATCGATATGCGCATGCCCCCTGGTATGGATGGACTGGAAACAGCCAAGGCTCTGCGTAAACTGGATGAGCGTATCTATATCGTCATCGTCACCGCCTATACAGACCATGACCCCAGAGAGATTGATCGCCAACTTGGGGGGGGAGTTCTCTATCTACAGAAGCCCTTTTCACAACAGGAGATTCAACAGATCGCCCGTATGTTTGTGGACAAATGGATAAAAGAGCATAACCCGGAAGAGGTTGCCATAGAAAATAGCGTGGTTAAAGCGGTCGTTAAAACGCAAGAGAGTGGGAAAGAGAGCGAGAATATGGGTGCCGCACCGGACTTTTCCGAGGAAGAGGTGGATGATGAGTTAATGGCAATCTTCAGAGAGAGCAGCCGCAAGAACAGAGAAAAACTAACCGCTGCACTGGCGGATAAAGAGTGGTCAGAAGTGCGGAGCGTTGCCCATTCCATCAAGGGAAGTGCGACCTCTTTTGGTTATCCCGGGCTTTCCAGGATGGCTGAAAGCGTGCAGTTCGCCATTGATGATGAGAGAGTGGATGAGCTGCCTGTGCTGGTGATGGAGCTACTGACTGATATGGGAAAGATGCTTTCGGGCACCTCTAATAATGCCCTTTCCTGATTCAGCTCACCTACCCCTGCAACCACTCCACAATCTGCTCCACCACCTCATCCAGATAGAGGTCGCGGAAGAAATGGCCCGCCCCATCAATCATCAGAAACTGAAACTGATCAGGATTGAGACCAGCGCTCTGTTCAGCAATTCGCCCTACGACACTATCCTTTGAACCCTCTACCACCAGCAGCGGTTTGGCAATCTTTGGCAACAGATCCGGGGTATTGAGGCGGCTATCGGGGCGATAGTAGGAGACCACCGCTTCTGCCGTAACCTGACTATCGGAACAGTAGATAAAGCCGACCGGCCCCATCATCTGTTTCGGCTTACCCGCTGCAACCAGCGCTGTGGCCTGCTCATAGAGCTCACTGAGCGGCTTGTTATAGCGCTTTTGATACCCCTTGCTCGCCTTCTCCTCACTCCAGGTGGCGGGAGCCAGCAATACCCCCTTACGGATCGAGGGGCGATCCTCTTCTGCCAACAGCCAAGCGAGCTGATTGCCTCCACGCGAGTGTCCCATCAGATCAATCTGCGTCGCCCCTTGCCCCTCCAGCCAATCCAGCCAGGCAGACATCTCACCGATGGCATCGGTATGGTGGTGACGATGGGGCACACTACAGTCATACGCTCCATGACGGTTATCGACCCCCAGACTGAGATTGATCGCGAGAGTGCTCACTTCGCTATCGGCCAGCAACTCCTGCAGTGATGCGATGATCTCCATCTTGTTATGTGCCAGGGTGCCGTGCGTCAGGAGCAGAATTCCATCACTCATCTGCTTCCCCTCTGCCATCACCCGCTCTCCATTGAGAGTAAGCCCCTGATAGCGGAGTGTCACCTCCTCTGCACTCACCGGTTGTGAAAGCACCATGACCAAAGCGGCCAATACCCCACTCATCCCCTTAACAACATCAACACTGCTGAATTTCTTCATATCCCTTCCCCCTGATTTTATCATCTTGCTCTCTTTTCCAACCGGCTGTAGATCACCGCAATGCCGCAACCACCGCATCCCCCATCGCAGAACAGCTGATCTCCTGCATCCCGGCAGAATGGATATCCCGGGTACGCAGCCCATCATCCAGAACCTGGTTAACCGCCTGATCAATTCGATCCGCCATCGCACTCTGATCGAGACTATAACGCAACATCATCGAGACCGAGAGAATGGTTGCCAGTGGGTTGGCCACATTCTGACCCGCAATATCCGGGGCAGAGCCGTGGATCGGCTCATACATCCCCTTGCTATTCGCATCCAGCGAGGCGGAGGGCAACATACCAATCGAGCCGGTCAACATCGCCGCACAGTCAGAGAGGATGTCACCAAACATATTAGTGGTCACCATCACATCAAACTGCTTGGGGGCGCGCACCAGCTGCATCGCCGCATTATCGACATACATATGAGAGAGCTCAACCTCTGGATAGTCCCCGGAGAGCCGATCCATCACCTCACGCCACAGCTCGGTACACTCCAGCACATTGGCCTTATCCACCGAGGTGATGCGTCTGTCGCGCTTCATCGCAATCTCGAAGGCCGAACGGCCAATGCGCTCAATCTCGTGTTCTGCGTAGACCAGGGTGTTGTAGCCCTGACGCTCGCCATTTTCCAGGGTACGCACCCCCCGCGGTTGACCGAAGTAGATCCCTCCTGTCAGCTCACGCACAATCATCAGATCAAGGCCAGAGACCACATCCGCACGTAACGTAGAGGCATCTGCCAGCTGTGGATAGAGGATGGCAGGGCGCAGATTGGAAAATAGCTCCAGCTCCGCACGCAACCCCAGCAGCCCCTTCTCCGGACGTAGCGCAATATCCAGTGACTCCCAT
>JABHIC010000172.1 GCA_018671205.1 Gammaproteobacteria bacterium | reverse complement strand
CGTATCCGTGAACTCTATGGTGACCGGGTGATCATTGTCCCCTATGTGATGCCGGGGTTTGATCTGGCGCGTACCGTTGGGGAGCTCTATCAGCGTGAGGCAACAGAGGAGACCATCGGCATGATTCTGCTGAACCACGGGGTCTTTTCCTTTAGTGACTCGGCGGAGCGCTCTTATGAGCGGATGATCGAACTGGTTGCTATGGCAGAGCAGAGCCTGATGGAGCAGGGGGCGTGGGAGGTGGAGCAGGAGGCCATTGCGGCCCCGCAGACGCCACAGCGTGAGTCGTTGGCACTCCTGCGGAGTGAATTGTCAGCTGCGGCAGGGCGGCCAATGGTGGTAGAGATGACAGAGAGTGTGGCCGGATTCAATTTTGTACAACATCCTGAACTGGAGTCGATAGCCCGTCGTGGCCCGGTCACTCCAGACCATGTATTACGCACCAAACGGATCCCGATGGTGGGGCGCAACGTGGCGGGTTATCTGCTTGACTACCAAAATTACTTCAACAGCCATGCCCCTAATGCCACAGAGGAGAAGAGTATGCTCGACCCGGCCCCACGGGTGGTGCTGGATCGTCAACTGGGCTTTTGTGCCGTCGGCAAGAGCCCGGCAGAGGTCAGTATCGTCTCTGATCTCTATGAGCAGACCATGACCTGTATCCAGCGTGCCGAGCAGTTGGGAGGGTGGCAGGCGCTACCGGCGGCTGATATTTTCGATCTGGAGTACTGGGATCTGGAGCAGGCCAAGCTGAAGAAGGGGGGCAGTGCCCCTCTGTTTCAGGGCGAGGTGGTGCTGATTACCGGAGCCGCCTCCGGGATTGGCAAGGCGTGCGTTGATTCGTTTCTGCAGCGGGGTGCCGCAGTGGTAGGGTTTGATATTAATCCACAGATTGAGCAGCTTTACGATAACCCGGCCTTTCTCGGGATCTGTGGGAATATTGCGGATGAGAGTAGACAACAGCAGGCACTGGAGCAGGCGGTACGCCGCTTTGGAGGGGTCGATATGGTGGTACTCAATGCCGGGATGTTCCCCTCCGGAACCTCGATTGCCGAGCTGGAGAGTCAGGAGTGGCGGCAGGTGTTGGGGATCAATCTGGATAGCAATCTGGCACTGCTGCGTGAATCATATCCACTACTCAAGCAGGCCCCCAACGGTGGCCGGGTGGTGGTGATGGGGTCAAAGAATGTGCCGGCACCGGGGGCCGGGGCTGCGGCCTACTCCGCCTCCAAGGCGGCGCTCACTCAGCTCATGCGTATCGCAGCGCTGGAGTGGGGGGCGGATGGCATCCGTCTTAATGCACTCCACCCGGATGCGGTGTTTGATACCGGCATCTGGACGGAGGAGGTGCTACAGGCACGGGCAGACCACTACGGAATGAGTGTGGCCGAGTATAAGAGCCGGAATGTACTGGGGGTGGAGGTGAGCAGCCACGATGTGGCCGAGCTTACGGCGGAGATGTGTGGTCCGCTGTTTGCCAAGACCACTGCGGCACAGCTGCCGATTGATGGGGGCAATGAGCGGGTAATTTAACCTAGAATCCTCAGTTGAACAGGCCAGAGTGTGCGTATAGGCGTGCGCACCACGGGCACTTCCTTCGGTCGCAGGACAAGGCATAACGACGCGGAATAGTCAGCTATTGCAAGGAGTTGTAACGCAGTAATGCGTGCGCCTGTGCGTACAATCTGACCTGTAGCGTTCTTCACTCGCTGGGTGAACTTGATACTTTGTAAAAAACCTGTCATTGCAATATGTTAGCCTTATTTCAAGCGGTCATCTGAGGATTCTAGGTTTAACCTCTATTATTAACATAGAACCAGCAGCAGATCAGCAACCAGTAGACCCACAGTAGCTGATCCGGTGATCTGAGGTCTTGCATGACCGAGTAGACAATCAGCCCAAAGGCGGATATTCGGGCATATTCCGTACTGGACTCAGTGAGCCCCTGCTGCTGGAGGAGTACTGCCACTCTGTCGAGAGCAAGCTTCAGCACCACCAGCCCGGCAAGCAGTGCAAGTGCGTAGATGAGGCTGCTTTGGCTCACGGTAGTGGCTTATTGTGTGTCATGGGCACTCGAGTACGGAGCTGACGCAGCAATCACTGAAAAAGTGCATTTTTAGAGGTGCCCTTTACTCTGCACTGAAGTAGATGTTGCCATAGTAAGCGGTGGCAGCCCGGTTGGAGTTGTCTGTATCGGTCATGATGGCAATGGCACTGACTGTATCCACCTGGCGTGAAAATTGAGCCATAAAATCTTCTCGTACATTCCGTTTGTGGTGTACCCACTGCCCCTGCTGCTCACTGCCGTGTGCCACAGCAATATTGATTGAGTTAGCGGTGTAGGCATTGGGCCAGGCTGTTCCTTCCGCTTGTGATCCAGACCAGACATAGCTCAATGCCTGTGTATCCCAAAAGAAAATTCCATTGGAGTGGATGAGATAGATTCTGGCGGCATAGTCATCGCCCTGTTTTGTGGTCTCATCGAGGCCGGTGAGTGGCTGTTCGACCCGCCAGGACCAGTTCAGGTAGGGGGTCTTCTGTAGATCAATATTGACGCTACGGTGCAGGCCAGAGGCGCTGCCCTGGCTATCGGCCCGGAGTGCCCGCTGATGATCAATTTCGACAATGGTGTAGTCTGTTTCACCCTTGAACGATTGGGGCTCCCAGCCATCCATACTGCCTGACTCAAAGTCACCAACGAGTGTGGCAAAGACAGAGTAGCTGCTGCCGAGTGTAAGCAGTAGCAGCGCAGCCAGACGCGGTAAGAGAAGGTGAGGTGCCATACGTCGGTTATGATCCTGAATTCAATAGTTCACGCTGTACCGTGCGGATGATAGAGGGGAGAAAGGCGACCAGCGCAAACAGGGTCGCCGCTATGCCGATTTTTAGCACGATCTGCTCCCCACTACCCGAAAGAGTCTCAATGCCAACATGGCCGATATAGGTACGGGCTACCGTGCCCGGCAGAATGAAGAGGAGGGTTGCCCAGCTAAAAGTGACAGCAGAGAGCGAGGTGATCCCAAACAGATAGTTGGAGAGATTGTAGGGGAAGAGGGGCACCAGACGGACAAATGCAACAAAACGCCACCCCTCCTGATTAACACAGTGAACCACCTTGTCAGAGTGTCGGTTAGCGTGGCTCTTGACCCAATCCGAAAAGAGGTAACGGGAGAGGAGAAAGGCGAATAGCGCTCCTATGGTGGCACCTGTTGCGCTGAAGAGCGTGCCCCAGAGTGGTCCAAACAGGGCACCGGCGGCAATGCTGACCAGCGTGGCCGGTAGAAAGGTGACGACGATAAGGGCATACCCCAAAATAAACAGGGGAATCGCAAGCTGCCCACTCTGTTCCATCCACTCTGAAACCAGCTGTAGTGTGAGCTGGTCTCGAAAGAGTAGCGCTGTGGTCACTGCAATGAGCAGTAGGGAGCCCAGAGTGGTAGCCACTACCTTGTGAGGAGTCAGACTCAATGCTCTGTGGTGCCCTTAAATGTGCCGAATGCCGGTGATTTGTGAGGCCGTTTCAGTGAGTGAAAAGAGGTCATCACGATTGAGTTCGGCAATGTCACGTTTGCCCACGATACGTGTCAAATCGGCAATTTCTCCGGTTGCCGCAGTGATAAAATTACTGACCCCATCGGTGGCCCGCTCAATATCGAAATGAAGTTTCCTCAGCCGCTTGTTCTGGGTACAGATCCCGGTGGGGCACTTCCCGGTATGGCAGGCACGACAGTAGATACATCCCATTGCAATTTTCAGAGAACCGGCGGTGTAGACCGCATCCGCGCCCAACGCGATGGCCTTGGCAAAGTCCTCTGAATTTTTCATTCCCCCCGCAGCAACGATGGAGATGGACTCTTTCAGCCCACTCTGTGTGAGAATATCGACAACCTTACTCAGCGAGTATAGAAGGGGAAGCGCAACATTATCCTTGGCAACAACCGGCGCAGCACCGGTACCGCCCTCGCCGCCGTCAATCACCAGAAAGTCGGGGCGAATGGTGCCATCAATCAGGTATTGAAGATCACGCTCAATATGTCCGCCGGTAATCTTGATACCAATCGGGACCCCTCCGGTCTTCTCTCTTAACTGCTCAATCCGCTCTCCCAGCTCTTGTGGAGTGTCAATGTCCAGATGGCGTGATGGTGAGATGGCGTTCGTCCCAGGCATAATGCCGCGCACCTCGGCGATCTCGACGGTTACCTTTGGGCCTAACAGGTGTCCACCCATCCCCGGCTTGGCACCCTGCCCCAATTTAATCTCAATCGCATCGGCCTGTTGCAGCACCTCGTCATTGATCCCAAAACGTCCGGTAGAGTACTGCAGAATATACTGGCTTGCCGCCGCACGCTCCTCTGGCAACATCCCCCCCTCACCGGAGTTGGCGGCACTGCCAACACGGGCACTGGCCTGTGCCAGTGCAATCTTGGCCTCGCGAGAGAGCGCACCAAAGCTCATCGCACCGATCATAATCGGGGTATTGAGGTGTAAGGGGCGCTTTGAACGGGGGCCGATGGTGACCTCTGTATGGACGGGCTCATCTTCCAGACGTGGCGATTTCTGAATCTGTGCAGGGAGAAAAATGAGGTCATTCAGGTTGATGAAGTTACGCTTGCTCCCTTTGGCCTCGACCACATGTTTGCCATTTTTCGACATGGAGGCAATGCGTTGAATAACAGCGGGGTTCCAGCCGCCATACTCCCCCTCATCGGAGACCACAATATGGTAGATGGCCCCGGTAGGGCACATCGTGGTGCAGTGGTTACAGCCGGTACAGGTATTGATTTTGGCACGCGTGGGTTTGTGGTTGAACTCCACCAGATTGTCGTTGGGGCAGACCTTGACGCAGGTCATGCAGTTGATGCAGATGTCACGATCCCACTGTTTAACAAACATGATTAGATGGTCTCCTTCAGCTCTTCCTGCCAGGATTGATAGACAATATCAATCAGGTCACGTGTTTTCAGCTCATCAAAAGCGGAGTAGATATCGTTGCAACCGGCACAGTAAACGGCAAGGTGGTCTGCATCCATCTCGTTGAATGTACGCACCCTGGATTGGTTGTAATGGTGAATTTTTTCTGGGGCCGCAACATGAGAAACATCACCACAGCAGAGCGCGTTTTGCAGGCTATCCTTGTTCTCATAAAGATCGACCGCACGTGCAAGCAGATTACGTACCGGGGAGTCGGGTTGCTTCTGGCTGAAGAGGCAAGAGTCCTGAATGGTTACGGACTGATCCAGAAATTTCATCCTCAACTTCTGCTGTTGTACCAGCTCCAGCAGTTTTTCTGCCGGATGGAGAACACGGATTGTGGTGTTGTTCATCATCTTCAGCACACTTTCAACCGCCTCACGGCAGTGACCACAGTTGGTGATAATCTCTTTAGGCTGAGTAGCCTCGACCATCTCAATGAGCTTTGGTGAGGTCTCACAGAGGTCGGATACACCGCGATAGAGACCAAATTGGCCGCAGCAATACTCAAATTTTCCGAAGGCAACGTGGTCGATTCCGGCATGGGCCAGCATCTCTCCCAGCTTCATACAGTCATTTTTTGTGCTGGCAACATAGCAGCCGTGGTAGAGCAGGGTATCGGACTGCCGCTTCTCGTTCAGAGCGGCATACCAGGCCTGTTCTGGTGGAGACCATTTTCGGGTAGTCAATTTCTCGAAAAAGTACTGTTTGGTGCCGCGCAAACGAGCGGGGTGGGCGCGTAGACGGTCTACATGTCGGGGTTGTATCCGCAACTTGATCAGCATGTTAGCGTGTTTACGGTGAATGCCAGCGGGACAGGTCTGGTGACAGTGGTCACACTCGGCACAGCTGAAAATCTCACTTTTCAGAAATTCGGTAATAGGCTTACGGTTGAAGATAAAATCATTGGCATCACGGATGGCCTGCTGCCGCTCTTCATCATTGCTTCCCCACAGATCAAAGGGGCAGCTGATATAGCAGGCACCACACTCGATACACTTTTTGAACTCCTCTTCAACGGACTGTTGATAGTGATCCAGAGCGCTATCACAGACACCATGTGTTGGTTGCGACCAAGGCATAGCCATATCCTTTTTTGTGTGGGATGGTAGAGGTTCCTTAAAGATCGATAGTATCATTGAGAGAGTAAATTATGAAAAAAATACCTGATTTCAAAAGTGAAGAGGAAGAGCGCACGTTTTGGAGCACTCATGATAGTAGCGACTATATGGATTGGGATAAGGCCCAGCAGGTCGTGTTGATGGATATACACCAAATACAGAAACGACTCGATGAGTTCGCAACGGAGCGAGATTGGGGTCAGTTTCACACTCCCAAAAACCTTGCAATGGCACTCTCCGTTGAGGCATCTGAGCTGGTGGAGATTTTCCAATGGCTCACACCTGAGCAGTCAGTAGATATCATGCAGAGCAGTGAGCGTGAGCATGTCGAGGAGGAGGTTGCTGATATATTGATCTACTTGCTAAGGATTGCCGATAAATTAGGCGTTGACCTGAATGCGGCAGTGGATCGAAAGATTGAGATTAACGCGAGAAAATACCCTGTTGTTGATGAGGGTCTGAGTAGCTGAGTTTCCCCGCTACAAAAAGAGCAAAGACAGTCCCATCTTGCGAGGCTGCATTCACTCTTTCTCTAATATAACCTATTGATCTATAGTTATTGTGATTCTAGAAATGACAATATGGCAGACATCTATCGGCCATTTTTACAGCGGGTGCAGCAGTCTGATACGTAAAATCGGAGTGGGGTTATGAAAGTGTGCCCGGTTACTCACAGGAAGCATCAGCTCACTACATTGGATCAGTAACCTACTGATTTCTAGTCAACAGATCCGCTTATTTTTAGCCCGCTCGATGGATTACATCCAAGCGGGAGGCGGGTTGCACTCATTTTGCAGTACAAAAAACACGGATACAAGAGATAAATCAGGCACATATTCATTGTTGTCTACATAGGTCATTGTCACTATCGCATATATATAGTACGCTTACTGATACCCATACAGAAGAGCCGTCATTTAATGCTGTGTTGAGCAGTTAGGTATCTGCTACCAGATGGGCAAAGAGAGGGGGTTATGTCCTATATGGGCTGATTTACCCTAGCAGCAGTTGGCTCCTGTTGTGATGCTTAACCCCGGAAACACCTCAATTCAGAAGGAAAAATTTATGAACCGCACCATACAGACCCTCTTTACCTATCTGCTTTTATCGATATTAAGCAGTCCGGTTTGGGCCTCTCTGGATGATGGTCTGGTGGCCTATTACCCGTTTGATGGGAATGCGAATGACTCTAGTGGGAACGAGAATAATGGAACTGAGAATGGTGGCGTTACCTATACAACTGGGGTGAATGGTCAGGCTGCTAGTTTTGATGGCAGAAATGACTATATTCGAGTGAACTCAATAGCTTCAATATCTGATTCTTATACATTGTCAAGCTGGTTCTACTCTGGTAATTTATCAACACAGGCAATAATATCTAACGGGGAATCTTTTGATACGGATATATCAAATTTTAGCATTTACTTGAATGTGTACTGTACTTCCTGTGTAGCAAGTTGGTATGAATCTGAAAATGATGATGATTATAAGGTGACTGGTAATGTCGATTATTTAAATGCATGGCATATGGCTACAGTTACAAAAACTGAGGATGGAAGCTTTAAATTATTTGTTGATGGTATTCTGGTAGATGAAGAAAGCAATCAACCTAATTCACCCT
>JABHIC010000171.1 GCA_018671205.1 Gammaproteobacteria bacterium | reverse complement strand
GCTTCAGAGCCATTGGTTATGGCACAACCATGGACGAGGGAACGGCGGGGCAGCGTCAGTTGATGGCGATTCGTAACGGTAAGCTGGATGCCTATCATGCAATGGCGGAACAGGTCTATGGCTTCCGCTTGAGTGGTCGCACCACCCTCTCCTCCATGATGGTGGAAGATGAGCGTCTGAGAATTGATGTGGATGCACTGGTGCGTGGAGCAACGCTAGCCTCAGTACGGCCTATCGCCGAGGATGTCTATGAGGTGATTCTGGAAATGTATATACAACGACCGATAGGAGAGGAAGAGGGGCGTTGCTCTGAACCGTTACCCTGATGTGCCGGGGCGCTCGTACAACCGCCCATTATCCGTTATGATCCGGTGATGGAGCGAGTAGGGGGAAAACGTTTTCTGAGGAGAGAACAGCTGGAGATAATTCTGCAGGCACTGCAGACAGAGGGGTATCGCTGTGTGGGGCCTCAGCGAGTGGAGGGGGCTATGGTCTATCAACCGATCCAGACCCTCTCTGAATTGCCACAAGGTCTGCGTGACCAGCAAAGCGCCGGAAGTTACCGTCTTACCGAGACTCAAAATCGCCCCCAAAATCATCGCCTCTTCGACTGGGCCAATGGCCCACAGGGGTTGAAGCCCCTCCTTTTCCCCCCTCAAGAGCCCCTCTGGCAGGCAGATAAGGGGGAGCGGGGGGAGCTCACCTTTCGTCCGCTTGGCGTGGAGCAGAGCCCCCTGGCGGTTATTGGGGTGCGGGGCTGTGATCTCGCGGCATTGTCGTTAATGGATCGCCACTTTCTGCGAGAGGGTGCGGAGGACCCCTGGTATCAGCAACGTCGACAACAGCTGTTTCTGATTGCGGTGGAGTGCACGACCCCGGCGCAGAGCTGTTTCTGTGCATCCACCGATACCGGCCCGGCGATTAAACAGGATTATGACCTCCGGCTGCACGAACTGGATGAGGGGTTTCTGGTGGATGCGGGCTCCGCGCAGGGGGCATTACTGCTTCAGCCACTGGCATTGGCCGAGGCAACCCCCTCGATGGTCAAACAGTCAGAAGATGCCCTGCAACGGGCCGCAGCACAACAGCAGCGTGCCGTTGCCACCGATGATTTTCGGGCGATTTTTGCAGGGAGAGAGACATCTGAGCTGTGGGAATCGATTGCTGAGCACTGTCTTGCTTGTGGTAACTGCACCGCGGTCTGCCCTACCTGCTTCTGTCACCGGGAGGAGGATGTCTCGGGGCTAGAGCTGCAACAGAGTAGCCACCAGCGGGTCTGGGACTCCTGTTTCAGCGGGCATCATAGCCAGCTGCATGGGGTTGCGGTACGGAGTGGGCGGCGTGAGCGCTATCGTCAATGGATGAGCCATAAATTGGCTGGCTGGCATGATCAATTTGGAGAGAGTGGCTGTGTCGGGTGTGGGCGCTGTATCACCTGGTGCCCCGTGGGGATCGACTTTGTGGCAGAGTCTGCCCGTTTCGTCGAGGAGCAGTTATGAACAGTGTCCCCTCCAGAATACCGATGGTTGCCGAGGTGGTGGAGCGAAGAGCGGAGAGTGATTCGGTCTTTACCCTGCGTCTGCGTCTGCTGGATAAAGCGTTGCGGGACTCTTATCAGTTTCAGCCCGGACAGTTCAATATGGTCTACCTGCATGGTGTGGGGGAGGTGGCGATCTCGATTGTTTCAGATGAGCTAGACGATAGACTGCTTAACCACACCATCCGTGCCGTGGGACGGGTCACCCGTGGGCTGGAGAAGCTACAGGTGGGGGACCAGTTGGGGCTGCGTGGCCCCTACGGGAGAGGCTGGCCAATGGCGCAGGCCAGAGGGCGGGATCTGGTGGTTGTGACGGGTGGGCTGGGCTGTGCCCCTGTGGTTTCTGCGATTGCAGCGGTGGAGAGGGATCGCTCGGATTATGGTCGTTTGGCGATTCTGGAGGGGGTGCGTCACCATAAGGCGCTGATCTACCCGGACCGTTTTCGCGCCTGGAGAGCGATGGAGCGTACCGAGGTGGTGCTCTGTTGTGATGAACAGGCCGCCCCCTGGCCCTGGCATACGGATCAGGTCACTGCCCATTTGGATAAGATGTCGCTCAACCTTGCGGATGCTGTGGCACTACTCTGTGGCCCGGAGGGGATGATGGTGGCAGCCGCCAGGGTATTGGAGCAGCAGGGGATGGCAGAGTCGGCCATCTGGCTTAGTCTGGAGCGCAATATGCAGTGTGGAGATGGTTATTGCGGCCACTGTCAGATTGGTCGCTACTTTGTCTGTCGGGACGGGCCGGTCTTTAGCTGGGCCGAGATTCGTGACCTGCTGTCGGTCAAGGGGCTATGAGGACCCCAGGATAATGAAGCCTACCGTTGCGATCCATAAATTTAGCTCCTGTGATGGCTGCCAACTGGCCTTTCTCAATATGGGAGAGCCACTGATCGATCTGGCTCAGAAGGTGGAGATCGTCCATTTTGCGGAAGCGGGGATGGTGAACCCGGAGGCCGAGGTGGATATCGCCTTTGTGGAGGGGAGTATCTATACCCCGGAGGATCAGCAGCGGATTAAGACTATTCGTCAACGCAGTGGCCTGTTGATTACCCTCGGCGGTTGTGCCACCTCGGGTGGAATTCAGGCGCTACGCAATCAGACCAGAGAGCACTGGTGCGATGCTCTCTACCCCTCTCCAGAGTGGATACAGACCCTCTCAACCTCCACCCCCATTGCAGACCATGTACGGGTTGATCTGGAGTTATGGGGCTGTCCGGTTCGCACGGAACAGTTGATCCCACTGTTGACCGATCTATTGCGTGGGGTGAAGCCCACGCTCGTGGATGAACCGCTCTGTCAGAGCTGCAAGCGCAGTGGTGCCGCCTGCCTTCTGGTCACTGCGGGAAAACCCTGTATGGGGTCGATCACCCGTGGTGGGTGTGGGGCAATCTGTCCTCGCTATGGGCGAGCCTGTTATGGCTGTAGCGGGCCTGTGGCAGCGCCCAACACAGCACCATTGAAGAGTCGATTCAGTGCATTGGGGCTGTCGCCTGAGGCAGTGGAGCGCCATTTTTCCATGCTTCATTCCGGGGCAAAACCCTTTCTGTCCGAGGGAGTGAAGGATGAGTGAAGGATGAGTAAAGAGAGACGTATTGCGCTCAAGGTGCCGGTATTGGCGCGTGTAGAGGGGGAGGGGGCGCTCGATCTGCTGATCAATGAGCAGCAGAGCAGGCCGTATATCGAGTCTCTGGCGTTACGCATCTACGAACCCCCCCGCTATTTTGAGAAACTCCTCGAGGGGCGCACTGTGGAGGAGCTACCAGAGATGGTGGCTCGCATCTGCGGGATCTGTCCGGTGGCCTATCAGATGAGTGCACTACAGGCGGTAGAGTCGCTATTCGAGGTAGAGTTGTCCCCCTGGGTCAGACAGATGCGCCGCCTCTTCTACTGTGGAGAGTGGATACAGAGCCACAGTCTCCATATTCATCTGCTGGCGGCTCCCGACTTTCTCGGCTATGAACATGCGATTGCGATGGCTGAGGCGTATCCTGATGAGGTGCGGCGTGGGCTCTCTCTACAGGGGCTGGGCAATAAGATTATTGCTCTGCTGGGGGGGCGATCGGTCCATCCGGTTGGCGCACGGATCGGAGGTTTTCACCACGCCCCCCCCCCGGATGAGGTGGCCACACTGCTGGCGGAGGTCAACGGGGCGGTTGTTCATGCGGAGGCACTGCTGCGTTGGTTGGTGATGCTTGAGCGACCTGTTGAGGAACAATCTTTTACCAGTGTGGCATTGAGAGAAGCATCCTCCGACTATCCGATGATGGGGGGAGAGATTATTTCAGATCGAGGGCTACAGCTACCCGTGGAGCAGTTTGAGAGCCGTTTTGAGGAGCTTCAGCGGCCTCACTCTACCGCCTTTCACGCCCAGCTGGATGGCGAACCCTATCTGGTGGGGCCATTGGCGCGGATGAATCTGAATTTTGATCGGTTACTGCCACCGGTGAGTGATCTCTGCGCTACGTTGGGTATCCATTTCCCCAGCAGGAACATGTTCGATAGTCTGGTTGCGCGCGGGGTAGAGCTGCTACAGGCGCTGCATGAGGCGGCACTGTTGCTGCAGCAGTATCAGCAGCCAGAGCGCCCCTGGGT
>JABHIC010000170.1 GCA_018671205.1 Gammaproteobacteria bacterium | reverse complement strand
GCCCTTGTGCTAAAAAACTTCACCTTTGATGGCAGAGGGATTGAGATCCTGACAGCCTATTCCGGCAGAGAAGCAGAACAGATTCTGGAGCAACAGTCCGATATTGCCACCATCCTGCTGGATGTGGTGATGGAGAGTGATGACGCGGGGCTTAAGGTTGTCATCTATCTTAGAGAGGTGCTTGAAAATAGCACAACTCGCGTCATTCTCCGTACCGGACAACCGGGGCTGGCTCCGGAACAGCAGGTGATTACACAATATGATATCAACGACTACAAAGACAAGTCTGAACTCACCCGACAGAAGCTCTTTAGTGCCGTTATCACCTCACTCCGTGGGTACCGTGACCTGATCAACCTGGAGCAGCAACGAAAGGTTATCGACAACAACCGCAAGGGGTTGGAGAAGATCATCACAGCCTCTGACTCAATTTTTGAGGTTCACTCCCTGCAGCAGTTTGCCGAAGGGGTTCTGTTGCAGCTGCAATCTATCTTGGGGGTCAATATCCACTCTGTCTATGCCGGCTCAGAGGGCTTCTCGATGGTTCAGGAGAGTCAGCGAGATGATTTTCGGGTAATGGCTGCCACCGGTTCCTACAAGAGCTACAGCAACAACGGAGAGCAGATTCCTGAAAAGATGTGGCAGAAGGTCCTTGAGGCGGTTAAACAGCGTCAGACCCTCTATGGCGAGGATCATATCGTCTGCTATATCGAAAACCAGGCGGGAGGTCGCTATATCCTCTTCCTGGAGGGTGAAAACCTCGACCTGGATGAGGCTGAAAAAGATCTGGTGAACATCTTCAGCCGCAATATCTCCATTGCCTTTGATAATATCCGCCTGAGCGATGAGGTTGAGGCGACCCAGCGGGAGGTCATTAACCGTCTCAGTGAGGTGCTGGAGATGCGCTCGGATGAGACGGGACATCACGCCAAGCGGGTGGGTAAATTTACCCAGATATTGGCACAAGCCTGCGAGCTTCCAGTGGAGACGGTTGAGCTCTATAAGGATGCCGCTCCACTACATGATGTCGGCAAGGTGGCAATACCGGACTATGTGCTCAATAAACCGGCGGCACTGAGTGATAGTGAATTTGAGACCATGAAAACACATGCGGAACTGGGCCACAAAATGTTCGCCGACTCCGAACGGCTGATCCTCCAGACTGCCGCCAGTATCGCACTGGAACACCACGAAAGGATTGATGGTAGTGGCTACCCCAGAGGCATTAAGGGGGATGAGATCTCTTTAGCAGCAAAAATTGTTGCCGTCACGGATGTCTTTGATGCCCTCTCTCATGACCGCGTCTACCGTAAAGCATGGCCTATGGATGATATTCTTGCCCTGTTCCAGAGAGAGCGCGGTAAGGGTTTTGATGCCAAGATTGTGGATCTGCTCTTTGCCAATATCGACAAGTTCACTGAGGTACTAGAGACTCTGGAGTAACACCTCAACGGAGTGGATTATGTCGCTCTCGCCTTCTGATCAAGTTGCCGTAGATAATCGAGCCGCTCTTTTATCTTGATCTCCAGCCCCCGCTCAACCGGCTCATAGTACCGCTGCTCACCCAGCTCATCCGGAAAATAGGTCTCACCCACCGCATAGCCATCGGGCTCATCATGTGCATAACGGTAGTCGTGGCCATATCCCAACGTTTTCATCACCTGGGTGGGTGCATTTCTGAGATGAACAGGCACCTCTGCCGACCCTCCTGACCTCACCTCTGCCAACACCCGGTTCCATGCCTTGTAGATGGCATTGCTCTTCGGGGCCACCGCGAGGTAGCTGATGGCCTGGGCAATAGCCAACTCCCCCTCCGGGCTCCCCAACCGCTGGTAGGTTTCCCAACCATTCAGGGCAATCTGCAGGCCGCGCGGATCGGCATTACCGATATCCTCACTCGCCATTCGTACCACCCTTCGCGCCACGTAGAGTGGGTCCACACCACCATCTACCATGCGTGCAAACCAGTAGAGCGCAGCATCGGGATTGGAGCCACGCACTGACTTGTGGAGTGCAGAAATCTGCTCATAGAAGGCATCTCCCCCCTTATCAAAGCGGCGACTCCCCTCCGCTACCACCTGTGCAATAGATGTTTCACTAATCTGCAGAGCTTCACT
>JABHIC010000169.1 GCA_018671205.1 Gammaproteobacteria bacterium | reverse complement strand
GGAACCTTCGCCTCACCAGCAATCGCCTTAGCCAACAGTGTCTTACCCGTACCTGGTGCTCCCGTCAGCAGGACACCACGAGGGATCTTGCCACCCAGCTTCTGGAACTTTCCCGGATCTTGCAGAAAGTCGACCAGCTCAGAGACCTCTTCCTTCGCCTCCTCAACACCCGCCACGTCAGAAAAAGTGACCTGTACCTGATCCTCGTTAAGCAGTCTCGCCTTACTCTTGCCAAAGGACATCGGTCCACCTTTTCCACCCACACCCCCCTGCATCTGACGCATAAAAAAGACCCAGACCGCAATCAGCAACAGCATCGGGAACCAGGAGATAAAGATCTGCATCATCATCCCCTGCTGCTCTGGTGGCTGCGCATTAATCACCACACCATTCTCAATCAGGTCACCGATCAGCCCCCGGTCACCCGGATCATAGGTAGTAAACTGCTGTCCCGTGGTACTCACACCATGTACCACCCGCCCCTCAATATCGACACGACTCACCCGTCCCTGACGCACATCCGAGATAAACTGCGAATATTCAACCCCTTTCTGGGCTCCAGTTCGCGGCCCGAAACTGTTAAAAACAGACATGAGTACCGTTGCAATAATGGCCCACAGAATGACATTTTTTATCATATTATTAAAACCAGACTTTCCTAGTAATTTAGCGAGTAGCGTATCATGGGGGCGATTATAACCAAATTCAACTATGATTGTTGCCTATCCCACTGCGAGGTAAATCAGCATTACCTCCTTCAACCCTTGAACTTTCTTGCCAACAGATAGAGCTCCCGACTGCGACCTCTGGAGGCTTTCGGCTTGCGCGTCAACACCGTCTCAAAATCGGCCCGTAGCGCCTGCAATAACGGTTCAAACCCATCTCCCTGAAATACCTTCATCAACAGGTCCCCACCGGATCTCAAGGTACGCTGAGAGAAATCGTGCGCCAACTCGACCAAAAACATCGCCTTGGGAATATCCACCGTACTCATCCCGCTCAGATTGGGTGCCATGTCGGAGAGAACCAGATCCACCTGCTCATCCCCCACCTTCTCCAGCAGCTGCTCCAGCACCACCTCCTCTCTGAAGTCTCCCTGCAGCAGGTTTACCCCCGCAATCGGCTCAATGGGTAACAGATCTACTCCGACCACTGAACCACGACTACCTATCCTCTGTACCACGACCTGACTCCATCCGCCGGGGGCTGCGCCAAGGTCAACCACCCGCATTCCGGGGCGCAACAGGCGATCTTTCTGGTCGATCTCCAACAGCTTGTAGACTGCCCGCGAGCGGTACCCTTCCGCCTTGGCACGCCTCACATACTCATCATCAAAATGTTCCTGTAGCCAGCGGCTACTACTTTTACTTCTTGCCACATCAACCTCGCGAACTTACCATACGTAGCCTCTCATCTCACCAGACAGGCGATCAATATGGATCTTACAGGAAAACAGAAACGTCATCTTCGTGGACTCGGACACGAGCTGCATCCACTGGTCACCGTTGCAGGAAAAGGGCTAACAGAGAGCCTGCTGAATGAGCTGGATCAGACCCTGGAGCACCATGAGCTAATCAAGGTCAAAGTCAGTGCCGGAAGCCGTGAAGAGAAGAGCGCATTAATTACACAGATGGTTGAAAAAAGTGGTGCCACACTGGTACAGACCGTCGGTCATATTGTGCTGCTCTATCGCAAGGCACAACAACCCTCCCTGCGGATTTGAAAGCCAACAAAGGGTAACCCAACCTACGGCAAGGCTTTACTGAGCTCAAAAACAAGATCCGTTATCTGTTCTGGCACCGCCTCTACTCTCCCCTGATCCAGCGCATCACAGATCGCACCTCCCAATCGACTCAATTTTGAGTAGCCCAATGAGTCACCACTCTCTTGGATAGACTCTGCCACTGTGCGTAGCTGTTCCCAGTTTTTCTTTGCCAGCGCCTGCACCAGTGCGCTTCTATTGATGGGGGCACTCTCAATAAAGGTGTGCCATAAAGTGGGGGGGGCCGTAAGGTAACGGGTCAGGGTCTCCTTCAGCAGCTCTCGGTCAATCGGTTTAGTGAGAAATCCATCGCCCCCCACCTGATCAAATTGATCCCGATGTTTCTGCATTACATTGG